>JBOFIT010000023.1:0-3953 GCA_051650305.1 Cellulosilyticaceae bacterium | reverse complement strand
AGAATCGGTAACTTCACTGCCTTTCTGACGTCTTCTAAATCTCCATAACTCCCTTTAAAGAAATCTGGTTCTGTCAGTACAGATATGCCAACTGCACCGCCTCTTTCATACTGCTTCACAAGTTTGACAGGATCTAAGTTTGCATTAAGGATCCCCTTCGAAGGTGAAGCACGTTTGACTTCTGCAATGACCCCCATCCCTTTTTCGGTATAAAGTCTTTCTTTAAGTGAATAACCATCCTTCTTCATCCCACTCACTTGTCTTTCTAGTGCTACTATCGGTTCCTCTTCTTTAAGTCTCTCTACCACTTCTCGTCTTCTTGCATAGATTTTCTCTAAGAACATAAAGGCTCTCCCATCTCTTGTGTAGCTTGTATAAAAGCTTCTAACTGTGCTAATGCCTTGCCACTTTCAATCATCTCCCGTGCTATTTGCAGACATGCTTTTAACGTTTTATCACTTTCTGCTGCATAGATGGCAAAGCCACTATTTAAGATGACCATATCTTTCATAGGACCTTCCAACTTGCCTTCAAACAAACTTCTGATAATCCCTGCATTAGTCCCGGCATCCCCTCCACGCAAGTCTTGTAACTTACAACGTTTAAGGCCTAGCATCTCTGGTTCGATGAGAAAACTATTCAGCTTACCTTCTTTGATTTCACATACAGTGGTAGATCCCGTTAGATTCACTTCATCGATACCATTTTCACCGCATACGACTAGTGCATGCTTAACCCCCAGCTCTTTAAGTACCATTGCCATAGGTACGACCATCTTTTCTTCATAGACGCCTAGAAGCTGATACTTTGCATAGGCAGGATTCGCCAATGGACCCAGTAGATTAAAGACACTTCGAATCGCTAACTCTCTTCTAGGCTTTGCAGCATACTTCATCGAACCATGGTACATCGGTGCAAACATAAAGCACATACCCGTCTTTTGCAGCACCTTTTTATTCGCCTCGCTATCTAACTCTAGCTTCACACCTAGTGCTTCTAGTACATCTGCACTACCACACTGACTTGATACCGAGCGATTGCCATGTTTGGCAACCTTAATGCCATAAGCTGCCACCACAAAGCTCGCCGTCGTAGAGATATTAAAGGTATTGGTCTTATCGCCTCCCGTTCCTACAATATCTAGCACATCTTCATCCACTGCAAGTACCTGACACTTTTCTCTTAGAACTGTGGCACAAGCCGTCATCTCTTCTATGGTTTCACCTTTCATGCGCATCGCCGTTAAGAAGCTTCCTATTTGTGCTTCTGTGGCATTCCCCTCCATAATCTGATTCATGGCATCCTTGGCTTCAGCAAAACTTAAGTTTTGATTTTCTATTAATTTTTTAATTGCTTCCTGAATCATATGCTACACCTCCAAAAAATGTCTAATAATCACCTTGCCACTTGGTGTCAGTAAGGATTCTGGATGAAACTGTATGCCAAATGTCGGATGACTCGCGTGGGCTATACCCATTACTTCCCCCGTGTCGTCTTCTGCTATAAGCCTTAAACATTCCGGCATAGACGCTTTCTCTATCATGAGTGAATGGTACCTTCCCGCTGTAATCACTGGTGGTAAGCTTTTAAAAATGGGGCTACCACTTGCTATATGGATAGACGTTGCCATGCCGTGTACGATTCGATTAGCCGGTACCACCTTTGCTCCAAATGCTTCACCTATGGCTTGATGGCCTAAGCATATGCCTAGTAAAGGAATCTTCCCACTAAAGGCTTGGATAAGAGAGATGCATATCCCTGCATCTTTTGGATATTTGGGACCTGGCGAGAGGACGATATGACTAGGTGCTAACGCTTCTACCTCTTCAAGCGTTAGCTGGTCATTATAGTGTACTTGTATCTCTTCTGTTGTGAGTTCACCTATATACTGATAAAGATTATACGTAAAGCTATCGTAATTATCGATGATTAAAATCATACTCCATCCCCCACTTTCTGAATCGCTGTACTAAGTGCTCCTAGCTTATTGACCACTTCCTCATACTCTTTCTCTGGTAACGAATCAAGTACAATACCTGCACCTGCTTGCAGTACGCCTACATTTCCTTGTTTGACAATGGTTCGTATGGCAATGCACGTATCTAAGGTACCATCATACCCGATATAGCCAATGCCTCCACCGTACACACCTCTACCTTTCTCTTCTAACTCCCCGATGATCTCCATCGCACGAATCTTTGGTGCTCCTGACAGCGTCCCCGCTGGTAAAATCATCTCCAAAGCATGGATACTATCGTAGCATTCCCTAAGGGTACCCTCTACTTCACTAGTCATATGCATCACATGTGAAAACTTCTGTATCTCCTTATACTTTGTCACTTTCACTGTACCAAAAGCACTGACTGCTCCTACATCATTCCGTGCCAAATCCACCAGCATCGTATGCTCTGCATTTTCCTTCTCATCACCTCGTAATACTTCTGCTAAAGCATCATCCTCTTCCGTAGTCTTCCCTCTCTTCTTCGTTCCTGCAATAGGCATCGTAGTAATCTGCCTTTCATTCACTTTTACCAAAGTCTCTGGTGAAGCCCCCACTATCTGCACGTCATCGCATGCCATAAAGTACATATACGGTGAAGGATTAATGACTCTAAGTGCACGGTAGATACCTAGCAAATCATCTTCTGTCTCAAAGTAAAACTTAGTCGATAATACGGTCTGAAATACATCCCCTTGCTTGATATAACCTTTAATCTTCTCTACTTTTTCTTCAAAACTTTCCCTCGTCTCCATCTCCTTAAAGCAAATAGGACCTTCAGCACACATCCGAGGTTTTTGCATCGGTTCATCCAGTAACTCTTGTAAATCTGTGATACGCTTCTTAGCCTTTTCATATGCCACTTCTACCTCTTCACACTGCAAATCCATCATTGCAATAAGGGATAAAGTCTGCTTTTGGTGGTCAAATACAATCATGTCATCAAAAACCATCATAAGCATCTCTGGTGTTTGTAAGTCCTTCGGATTATTTAACTGGATAGGCTTTACATACTTTACCGTCTCATAGCCAAAGTAGCCTACTGCTCCACCATAAAAAGGCGGCAAGTCTTGAATCTTTGGCATGGCTATCTGTGGTAATTGCCTTCTTAATTTTTCAAAAGGATTCTCGCCATCCTCACTCGTTATAACTTCCTTTGGGTTATAGCCTACGAATGAGTAACGACACACCTTATGGTCACCCTCCATACTTTCCAACAAAAAATATCGCTTACTTCTCTGCTGCATCTTACACAGCACACTGATAGGCGTATATAAATCTGTGTAAATCGTCTTAATTAATGGGACCTTCCCATATGTGTCTTCATATCCTCTTACCTCTTCAATACTTGGTCTAAACATAGTCATCGCCTCCTTTTTTAGTGAGGACTATGTGTTTTTGGCCAATAAAAAAACACATTCATCCTGTATTTCAAGGATGAATGTGCCTAAAATTCCACATCCACGGTGCCACCTTGATTCGCAAAAACAGAAGTCTACACTTCCCCTTTACGCACTTTCGCGAAATGCCATCACATTTCTCGTCTTTAACGCAGACGTTACGTTGAAGCTACTAAGGACTTGCCTTTTCACCACACCCTCAAGAGCCCACTTATCCAACTCGTTTATTGCCGGGCTTTCACCATCCCCAGCTCTCTGTGAACACGTCATTGGTTTTACTTCTCTATCATAGGTTTATATTGGCCTTATTTGATTAATCTGAATTATATTTCAAATGCCATGCTGTTGTCAATAGATTTGAGTATAAATTTTTTAAACTTTTAAAATGAACAAAATAATTGCACTTAAATTCAAACAAATACTAAGTAAGTACAAAACATAAACAGCTTGCTTCTGTGTGAGCCCTTGTGCCACAAGTCTAAAATGCACTTGGCTACTGTCTCCAATGTACACTGGTTTCTTTTCTTTGATACGTTTATAGACGACATAAATGT
>JBOFIT010000022.1:0-2387 GCA_051650305.1 Cellulosilyticaceae bacterium | reverse complement strand
GACTTAAGACCTACAGCAAGGCAGATTTCTCTTACTGATGGTGGGTAACCTTTGGCATTAAGCACATCTTTTATAAAATCAAATATTTGTTCTTGCTTACTTGTTAGCTGTTCCATACGATATCCCTCTAATTGATTTTTTTTTCATTATAGCATATTATCTAGTATTGCACAAACATTTGTTCGCCTATACACGTGTGTCCAAAAATCACCAACTATTTGACAGATACATAACTATCCTTTATACTAAAATCAACAAGTAGATGACAAAGAGAAGGAGTGTTTTTGTGAGTGTCGAGGTATCTAAAATAGATTAATTGAATAGCTAAATGCATAGCCACAATGAAAAGGGGAATCCATCCCTTTATTTATGGTGCGTGTATTTGGTGATCTATGAAGATACTTAATCGCATCCACCTCTCTTTATAGGCACAGGCATATCTGTATGTCTTTGCATCTCTATAAAATGAACGGTTCTAGCAGCGTATTTAAGTGTACGCTGTTTTTTTATACCCAAACGTCATCTACTTATGCGGTGACGTACCTTTATAGACTAGAACGTATAGTTATGATGATAAAATTTAAAGGAGTCTACAATGATTAATGAAACATTTGAAAAATTACAATACAATACTTTGAAAGAACGCGTTGAATCTTACTGCGTAAGCCCAATGGGTAAAAAGCTTATCCGAAAGCTTACACCAAGTCCACACTTAAAGGTGGTCACCAACCGTCTTCAAGAAACCGAAGAAGCAAAACGTCTGCTTCATTATACAGGCACTGCACCTTTACAAGGCATCGGAATGATCGATGAGATCTTAGAAAAGATAGAGAAGGATATTATTCTCAACGAGGAGCAGCTGAGTGCGGTGGCTGATTTTTTAGCAGGTTGCCGTAAAATGCAGCGTTTTATGAAAGATAAAACCTTTGATGCGCCTACACTGTATCACTATACACTAGGCATTCAAACCTTCGAGTCTATCGAAGAAGAAATTAATGCCTGTATCCGTCACCATAAGGTATGTGATGATGCGAGTAAGGAACTTAGAAAATTGCGCCGTGCAATCCTTATTGCTGAAGAGAAGATTGAGGAAAAACTCAATGCCTTTATGCGAAATAGTCAAAATAAGACTTACTTGCAAGAGAGCTTCATTAGTAAACGTCATGGCAAATTGACCATTCCTATTAAAGCTGCCTATAAAACCAAAGTAGCGGGTACTGTCATTGAAAGTACCGACAAGACGGTATTTATGGAGCTTAGCAGTGTCAGTAAGTATAGCTCAGAGCTTTTGCAGCTTCAAATCGATGAGTCTGTGGAGATTTATAAGATTATCAGTCATTTGACCAACTTAGTCTATATGGAAAAAGAAAGCATCCGTTCCAATATAGAAATCATTGCTCAACTGGATATGATTTTTGCAAAAGGGAAATACAGTCGTGCCATAGATGGTATAAGCCCTAAGTTATGTACAGATGGTAAGATCACAATTAAAGGTGGGAAGCATCCTCTTTTAGAAGGCAACGTGATTCCTTTAGACCTAGAAATAGGGAAAGATTATAGAAGTCTTATCATTACAGGTCCTAATGCTGGCGGTAAGACAGTGGTCTTAAAAACAGTGGGACTTCTGACCTTAGCCGTACAGTCTGGTTTTCAAGTACCAGTAGGTGCGGGGAGTTGTCTTTCTTTATTCGACCAAGTCTTTGTAGATATCGGTGATAATCAAAGTCTTGAGAATTCCTTAAGTACTTTTTCTTCCCACGTACAAAATCTTGCATCAATCGTAAAAGCTACCACACCAAGAACGCTCTTATTATTTGATGAGATTGGAAGTGGTACAGAGCCTAGTGAAGGTGCAGCTTTAGCCATTGCTATCCTTGAGCATCTCTACCATAAGGGTGCTATCACCATTGCAACCACACACTATAATGAAATCAAGAACTTCTCCGAGCAACACCCTGACTTTGAAAATGCTGCTATGCAATTTAATAGTGAGACCTTAGAGCCACTGTATAAGCTCTTGATCGGTAAAGCAGGGGAGAGTAATGCCTTATGGATTGCAAAGAAAATGGGCATTCTACCATCCATCCTCGAAGTAGCTAGTCACTATATGACTGCTAAAGACTATAACATATCCCTCGTCAAAGAAACAAAAAAAGCAACTGCCGAAAGCTTAGATGAAACACCAAAGGAAAAAGACATCCTTGAAAAAGGTGATAAAGTTCTTTTATTAGATACCCAATTAGAAGCCATCGTTTATCAGCCTAAGACCAATTATGAGCCGCTCCTTGTGTACTGCAATGGCGACATGCGAGAAGTCCAAGAAAATCGTACAAAGCGACTGTTTAAAGCTCGCGATCTCTACCCAGAAGGCTATGACCTAGATACCC
>JBOFIT010000021.1:0-7399 GCA_051650305.1 Cellulosilyticaceae bacterium | reverse complement strand
CCTTCTTCAATAAGTGTCTGTGCATTTCCTAACCATACGTCTGTACCATGTGAAAGCCCTGAGATACGTACAAGGTCCGAGAAACTCTGAGGTTTGGCATCCATAACCATCTGAATAACGAAATCTGTACCAAACTCTGGTACGCCTAGACACCCTAGTGGAATACCGCTTATATCCGAAGGCTTAATGCCTAGAACCTCTGTACTGTGGAATAAAGACATAACGTCTTTATCATCCAACTTGATGGTCTGAGAGTTAATACCAGTGATGTCTTCTAATCGCCTAATAATGGTCGGATCATCATGTCCTAGTATATCCAGCTTGAGAAGATTATGGTCAATGGAGTGGTATTCGAAATGGGTGGTAATGATAGGCGTCGTCATATCATTAGCTGGATGCTGAATAGCTGTAAATTCGAAAATATCACGGTCATGTGGCACAACGATAATACCGCCTGGATGCTGCCCCGTCGTACGCTTAACGCCTGTACATCCCATAGCAATACGTTTCATTTCAGAACGTCGCTTATGAATGCCACGTTCTTCGTAGTATTTATAAACGTACGCAAAAGCAGTCTTTTCCGCCATAGTTCCGATGGTTCCGGCACGGAAGGCTTTCCCTTCACCGAAGATAACCTCTACGTATTTATGGGCTTTAGCCTGGTAGTCTCCAGAGAAGTTAAGGTCGATATCCGGCTCTTTGTTTCCTTCGAAACCAAGGAACGTTTCGAAAGGGATGTCATGCCCTTCTTTGTTCAGAGGATGGCCACACTTTGGACAGTCGGCATCTGGCATGTCACATCCCGAACTTCCTGCATACGCCTTAACTTCAGGTGAGTCAAAATCTGTATAGTAGCACTTCGGGCAGATATAATGTGGTGATAAAGGATTAACTTCTGTGATTCCAGACATGGTCGCGGCAAATGAGGAACCTACTGATCCCCTTGAACCTACCAGATAACCATGGTCATTAGAATCCCATACGAGTTTCTGAGAGATAATGTACATTACGGCAAAGCCGTTGGATATAATGGAATTAAGCTCACGTTCTAGACGCTCCACAACCACTGGATGAAGATCTGGTCCGTAGACTTCATGGGCTTTATTGTAGCAAATCTCACGAAGTGTCTCATCTGAATTTGGAATCTCTGGCGGACATTTATTAGGCAATACCGGTGAGATTTTATCAATCTGATCATTGATTAAATTGGTATTGGTAATGACCACTTCACGTGCTTTTTCAGGTCCAAGATAAGCAAATTCCTGAAGCATTTCTTCTGTAGTACGCAGATAAAGTGGTGCTTGATCATCAGCATCTTTAAAGCCTTTACCTGCCATGATGATACGTCTATAAAGCTCATCTTCTGGATCGATAAAGTGCACATCACATGTAGCCACTACCGGCTTATGATAAATATCCCCTAATTCCACGATGCGTTTATTGTAGCCTATGAGGTCTTCTTCAGTCTGGGCACTGTATTTATCACTTTTCAGCATGAAATGATTGTTGCCTATCGGTTGAATTTCAAGGTAATCATAAAACTGGATAATACGTGCAAGCTCTGATTCGTCCTTTTCACGGAGTATGCCTTGGAAAAGCTCACCCGCTTCACAGGCTGAACCAATGATGAGCCCTTCACGATGCTTTTGGATCAGACTTTTAGGCATACGTGGGCGCCTACTAAAGTAGTCAAGATGGGAAGCAGATACTAAACGGTTCAGATTCACACGACCTATTTCATTTTGGACAAGAATAATCCCATGATACGTCGGTAGTTTCTTGATATAAGCAGGTGACATCTCTGCCATTTGATTGATTGCATCTAAGGCATACACTTCTTTTTCTTCAAGCATTTCGATAAACTTCATAAAAATCTCAGCGGTGGCTGCTGCATCGTCTACTGCGCGGTGGTGATTTTCAAGGCTAATGCCTAGTTGTTTAGAGATATTATTTAGTTTAAAGTTACCTAGATGTGGCATCAGTACACGTGCTAAAGAAACAGTGTCCACTACGGTATAGTGATGTGGTAACCCTTGGCGCTCCGCATTGGTATGGATAAAGCTCATATCAAAGTCTGCATTATGTGCTACCATGACGCTTCCTTCACAAAATGCCAGGAACTGTGGGAGGACTTCCTCAATAGGAGGGGCATCCTTTACCATATCATCAACGATGCCTGTAAGTTGCTGAATCGTATAAGGAATAGGAATGTGTGGATTGACGAAGCTACTAAAACGATCCACCACTTCCCCTTCTACGACTTTTACCGCACCCACTTCTATGATGCGATTAAGGTTAGGACTAAAACCTGTGGTTTCTAAGTCAAAGACTACATAGCTACCTTTCAAGCTTTGGTTTTCACTATCTGTTACCACTTCTTTAGAGTCATCCACAAAGTATGCTTCTACGCCATAGATGATTTTGAAGTCTTCTTTCATGGAGATACAGTGATTCGCAATAGGGAATGCTTGTAAGCAGCCATGGTCTGTAATAGCAATCGCTGGCATCCCCCAAGCTTTGGCGCGGTCAATGACTTTATGAATTTCTACCACACTATCCATATCACTCATCATCGTATGGAGATGGAGCTCCACACGTTTTTCCTCGCTAGTATCCATACGCTTTGTGGTAAAGTCGGGAATAGCTTTCATCCCACGGATCGATCCGACGGTGATTTCTTTATCGAACTTATCCATGATCGCCATCCCTTTAATACGGTAAAAGCCACCTTTTTTGAGACTTTCGAATACTTCACCTAATTCTTCATTTTTTACGAAGAGCTTAATGGTAATGGTATCTGAGAAGTCTGTAATATCAAACATAATGATGGTTTTTTCCATACGAATTTCACGGGTATCAATACAGAGGACTTTTCCTTGAATGACCACTTCGCCAATCTCATCTGTAATCTCATCAATAGGGGTGATGTCACCATCACATTCTCTACCATAAAAGACTTCTGGGTCTTTGGCTTTCTTACGCATGCGATCCCCACCAAAGTCTTTCTTTTGTTCACAAGACTCCTGTGGTTTAGCTGCACAAGGTGCTTCCACTTCTTTCCGCTCACTCATGACAGCCTGAACTTCACTCATCAGACGATGCTCATTTTCTTCTGTGAAAGCTTCTGATGCGGAAGCAGTACAGTCCATATCAAAAATAACTTTCATCTCAAAACGCTCTGTAAAGACGTTTTCTAGCCACCGCTTGACATCGGGGGCATTTTTTCTAGAAAGCAGATTATTCTCTATGGTGAGGTTGATCGTATCACCACTTACTTCCCACTGGGCATTTTTAACCATTAGGTAGTGGAGAAGCTTATGCTCCATGAGTTCTTCAAGTAAGCTACTCTTATACTCGTGTACGATTTCTTTTAAGGTATACCGATCGCCTAGTGCAAACTGCACGGCTACTTCTATTTTTAGCTCACTGGTGGCAAAAAGCCTTTCTTTAATGAGCTGTGTTACTTTTTTTATATCTTTATAAGTGATGAGCATACCACTTTGAAGACTAAGCACTAATTTTTCTTCTTTTTTATGGTATTCAACGCTTGTCACTTTTGTTTGGCCAAATAAATCTTCAAGCCTTCTCTCTACTTTAAGGTCTGGTAAGACTGTAAAAAAGGCTTTTTGGGTATCGGACATGGTATCCCCCCTTCTTCTTCAGTTTCTAAGATTTTTGTCTTCATCAGTATAGCACAGAATCAAAAAAAGATGAACGCTCCCCCCTTGGAAATAACCTCGAGATGATGAAAAAAGCATGCCCCCTTAGAGACATGCTTTATAAGCCTTTACTTGATAGCGCCTTTTGTACGTAGGTATTTCTCAAGTCCTTTTGTACGTGTATGCATAAGTAATTCTGTGATTTCTTTTGTATCGTAACTAATAAGGCCTAAAGATCTAGCGCCACGTAGAATTTCTCTTACTTCTGGGCGTGATACACCGCTACGTCTTGAAATTTCTTGCATACTTTGTGCACCATAGAAAAATAGTTTTAAAACCTTTAATGCATTTTGGTCTGTCATTGTGATACCTCTTATCTATTGATTCTAAACGTGTATTATTGTATCACATTCTTTTACCATTTCATAGGAATAAATTTAAGGTAGTCTTCAATTGTGCCATCTTGTAAGCAACACATAATGATTGCTAAGCCCAATGGATGCAGATCAGGTTGCACGAATTTCTCCAATTCTTTTTTGAAAAAGGCATTTAAAATGTCTGCCCCTTGGTCATAAGCTTTTGGACCAACTTCAGGCTGTGTATCTACTTCAATGAGTGCTTTAGGAATATGATGCCCATCTACTTTAAGGCTTACAGGTGCGTAGCCTAGTAAGGAACAACGTGCAGGATTGAGGTGTTCTTGCTTGAATTTTGCACTGCCTCTGCGTGCGATGTATTCTCTAGCAATCCACTGAGACATAAAGCCTACTTCATAAGCACCAATGTGCTGATTTGGTATGAGGAAATACCGTGTATTCGGTGTGTTTAAAATTTGCTCGAGAAGAAGATTCGCCTGATCCACCATGCGTCCTGTAGCAAATGGCCAGTAAGAGCCTACGCCTTCACTACTCATGCCGTCGCCATCAATCACACTAGGGTTATCGTGACCTCTAGGCGCCACAAGTCGCCAAAGCCATGCAAGTGCTGGTGGCAACACATGAAACATACCAAGGATGCCGTAGCTTGGAGTGTTTTTGGTACAGAGCGGGGTACGTACACCAAAGCTTCGTACATCCACTTCTACAGGTGCATTCACAATATCCGGTATAAAACGCCTTGGAATGATAACCCTTGGGTTCGGGCAAGGTACGCCTGGCGCATCCATTGTATGATTCCATAAAAGGCAGGTAGAGCCTGGTGTACCGTGAATATTTAAGAATACAAGTGGCTCTGGTGGATGAATGGTAAGTTTCTCATAATGAGGGTCTGTACCGTAGGATTTAATATGATTAATGCGTAAAAACCACCCATCTTCCGCATCTTGCACCACAAGTTTGTGACTACCATTTTGTAAAGAAGGATGACACAATGCCATGTCGTCTGTCACAGGATACAAAGCACAGCTATCTTTAAGGTCCATATACAGCTTTTCTCCTGTGACGGTATTGCGTGCAAGCCTTGCGCGACCATCCATTTCTGTATGCATACGTTCAATCATTTCACTTTTTCCACCGCCACTTGCCCCTTCATGCATGATGGTAATCTCATTTTCATAAGGTGTAATCACTTTAACGGTAGAGGCGTGGACTGTGACCCAGCCTTCTAATTCACCAATGTGTAAAAGCACGCCATAGATGCCTTTCTTAGCACTAGGCCCTGGATAAAGATTGTAAGAGAAAAGTTCATGCATCCCTTGTAAGCGATTGTGTACAACCACTTGCTTACCTTCAAAGTGGGTATGTCTAAAAGGTGGTGCCACATAAATGATTGCCTTAGGTTTAAAACCATCTTTTAGCTCTTCACGGGGAATAAACCCTTGCAAATCAGCAAGCCCTGCTGCAAAAAAGCCAGTATTCATCGGTGCTACCAAGAGCGCTTCGTAGCCTAATTCACGTCCACCCGCCATAAAAGGTAGAAGGATAAGCTCTTGATTTTTCAGCCAGTCAAAAGTCTGCTCACGTAGTGGTGAGAAGTCTTCACCATACACATCTTGGTAACGGCTCTTATCTGTCTCGAGATTGTCTGCTACTACCATACAGTCAGGGTCACGGCGTCTCATGTATTTATCGGTATAATTGACGCTAACGCCATTTTGGCACTTGGTGACAGTCGCTTCTAAGACATAGCCATTCCCCGGTACTGTATAGCCTACACCGAAGAGTTCTACTTCTTTACCACCCATTGCTAGCTTGAGAAGGTCTTCCCTAGTCTGTGGTACCACGATTTTCACATCTGTTGCTAAGATTTCTTCTAATTCTCTTGGTAAAATCATTTTTTCAATACTATTTCTATCCATTACATGACCCCCTTAGGTTTTAAATGCATTACTTTTAAATACAAAAAAGCCAGCAAGTTAAAACGCACCTACACGTTTTTAACTGCTGGCCTACATTACAAGACTGGTTAAGAAACCCTTCTTCTTGTCTTCTAGCAAGAATACTTTATAAAATTGACTTTTCTAGCGTTAAGACAATGACTTTTTCGCCTGTCTTGGTACTGACATCAGAATGGGTACTAAGAATTTTGGTTTCAAGAAATGCTTCGATCATCGTTACGAGATACTGTCTAGATGTTTCAAATAACGCTTGGCGCATTTCTTTGATGACTTTGACACCCTGGCCATCTTCAGCCAATTTTTGTTCCGAATGACTTAAGAATCCATCGACGACAATAAGAATATGATTATTCATCATCACTGTCTTCGTATCCCTTGGGCCACGCCCCATGTATTCTTTTTCAAACTTAACAACTAATCTGCTGATTTCTGCTTCGATTTGTCCTTTTGTCATGCTTACACTCATTTCCTTTGTTTTATATTTTCATTATAGTCAAAGATTTCATCCTTTGCAATCATAGAATGATTATTTTTTGAATTTTAACACAAATTTACAACTTTAGTCACCGTTAGGCCTGTCCTTTTCAAAGTTATGACAAAAATTTTAGCTTTCAGAAGTAAACCAATATAATACTGTTGGTTTTACACGTTGCTCCAGAGGGTCTTTTGGTTTGGTGGTGTAAAGACTTTTTTCTTTATCTTCTAAGTCTTTATAAAGATGAAATTTATAGCACGGTGTTTTCTCCACATAGTTTTTGATTTCTTGATTATGGACCTGTACAAACATATGGGGTTTGCAGTTACTTAGGTAAGCCATCTCTTCTTGGAGACGCTCAGAAGAAATCAAGCCTAGCTGACGTGCATAAGTGATATCATTCTTAGTCTTACGTATAAAATCTTCGGTTTTACGTGCTTCAATAATAGGTGCAATATTGCATTTACGCACAAATGTAGGCCTGATCCCATCTGGGTATGGGATGGCTACTTCACCGGCACCGACCTTTTCATACCGACCTTTCTTTTCATGCCAGCAGATGTTCGTATAAGGAACGTACATCATTACATATGCTTTTAAAAATGCTTCGAAACTTTCTTTCTGAATGAAAAGACGCTTCCACTTTTTGATACGCATTTCTAAAAAAGACATATGTGGTGTATAACTTACATCAAAAAAATCTGCAGCCCCTTCCGGCGCTCGTATATATTCAAGTTTCGGAATAATATTAGCACGCACCTGCTTTTCATCAATATCAAGGAACGTGGCGATGTCTTCTACGATTAGGGTGTAGCCTTCTGTAATAATGGCATCTTTCATTCCTTTCAAAATATACTGACGCTTCTCTTCTGTAGCGACGGCAAGGTCTTTAGGATCTTTGTTTGTCTTGATGATATCTTTTAATTTTTT
>JBOFIT010000020.1:0-27569 GCA_051650305.1 Cellulosilyticaceae bacterium | reverse complement strand
CAAACTTTCTTTTGTGGTAAATTTCTTACCATAATACCGTTCTCTTTTCAAAATCCCCCAAAACCCTTCTATTGGACCGTTATCAATACATTTACCTACCCTGGACATACTTTGAGTCATTCCAGCCGACATAAGTTTTTTATAAAATGATCTATTGGTATACTGAAAGCCTCTATCGCTATGAAATAGAGGGGTTACATCAGGTGCTGCTTGTAAAGCAAGATCAAATGTCTCAAAAACTAGTGCATTATCATTTCTATCACTTAACACATGGGATACAATACGTCGATCGTAAAGATCTATGATAGCACTAAGGTACATTTTCTTTTTCTCACCATCAATGTAATACTTGAACTCGGTTACGTCAGTAAGCCATTTTTCATTTGGCTTATCTGCCTTAAATTCACGATTCAATACATTTTCAGCAATATGTTGAGGATTTGCAGCTTGTCGCGTACATCCTTGACTTGCGTATTTAATAGTAGACTTTATATTTAACCTACGACAGATTCGTAGTACCCTTTTATCATTTACTTTCGTGCTATGATAACGTTCTAAATCATCTTTAATACGACGATATCCTTTATCCGGATGCTGCTCGTGAATAGTTTCTATTACTTTTGAAATTCTTACATTTTCCTTTTCGTTATCAGGGGTTTTACGATTAACCCATTTATAGTAGGCGGCTCTGGTTACTTTACCTATTTGGCAAAGCGAACGAATTGAATAGTCGTACTTCTCATGAGCCTCCTGTATAGCCTGATAGATACCTTCTTTTCTAAGTCGTCCTAGTCCCATCTCCTTTCTATCTCGTCTAGCTTTTTTAGAAAGTTCATTTCCATTTCTTGACGCTTGTTTTGGGCTTTAAGCAAGCGATTTTCCATATGCAAACGCTCAAGTTCACTCATTTCTTCAACAGGCTTTGTACGACCACGGCGGTCCAAAAGCCCATCTATTCCTAATTCTTCATACTTTTTCATCCATGTATAAACCTGTTGGTAAGATACTTGAAACTTATCTGCTGTTTCTGTGTAATTGTTTTGATTCTCTATGCAATACTGAACGATTGTAATGCGTTCTTCATATGTTGTTTTACGTCTTTTAATCATGATTGGCTTTCCTCCTGTGCCGGAAGCTTTAAGCTCCTCATGATTATTATACTTCTTAATCCAATTCTGGAGTTGGCTTTGTGAACGAATATGATACTTTTTACAGATTTGTATTAAAGAACCCTTACCGTGTAGATAATCTTCCACAGCATTTCTTTTAGTTGCAAGAGAATAAACTACATTTTTAGAACGTGTAATAAGCCCATTTTCCCCCTGAGATTGGTAAAGAGCAATCCAATTTGCTATAGATTTAGGATGAATTCCTAATAATAAGGCTTCATAATTAGCCGTAGTTTTCCCAGCTAAACACCTTTGAACAATATCTATTTTTACTTCGAATAAAACTTTTGATTTTCTTCCCATAAAAAATGCTCCTCCTCAAGGTAACAGTTTTATTATTTAAACTGTCTACCTTAAGGGGAGCATATCAGAAGGCTTCATGTGACTTTTTTGTTTTAGCGTTTACGGGTAGCAGGTGTGGTCTTACGTTTACGGTAGAACCAGTAACCTACTGCGAGAAGGATGAGAGCGCCTACGACGACACTGTATTGGCTAATAATCTGCTCGATCAGGTGAAGATTATCTCCAAGGAAGTAGCCTAGAGAAATAAGAATCGTATTCCATGCAGCGACACCAAGTGCGGTATAGCCCATAAACTTGAGAAGGTCGAATTTCTGGCTACCGGCAAGGATAGAGACGTAGGTTCGGGTAAGTGGAACCACACGTGTAATCATAAGGGCGATACTGCCATAACGATTAAACCACTTATCTAAGGCAACGATGGTCTTTTCGGTTTTAGGGAATTTACGTTTTGACCAGTTAAGAAAAGGTACACCACCTATATAACCGATGGCATAGGCTAAGAGAGATCCAAACATACCACCTAGTAAACTAGCAAGCCAAGCTTTTATAAAGCTATAAGTGCCAGTGGCGATGCCTACCCCTATAAAAGGTAGCACGACCTCGCTAGGAAGAGGAAAACATGCGTATTCTAAGCTGGTAACAAAGATGATGCCAAAATAGCCGAGAGAACCGGCAAAATTCATAATATAATCCACAAGTTGTGTAAGCATAGCGGACTTATCCACTCCTTTTTATAAAAATAAATAGTATATTGTTGATAATATATGAAAATAGTTGGACAAATAGTACTTGTCTAACTAGAGTGTTTCTGACGATTGACTACTACAATCCCTATAGAAACAAGAAGGAGTCCAATGATATGGACAGGTAAAAGTTTTTCGTTGGGGATAAAAAGTGCCGTAAGTAAGCTACCCGATACAGGAACTACGAATTTATAGAGGCTGATCTCTCCAATTTTACGATATTGCAAAATACCATACCAAAGTACGAAAGCTACACTGGATAAAAGGGCAAGATAAAGTAAAAGGGCAGTAGATAATGGCGTGAATTGTAGTGTTAAAGGATTGCCACCAGATAAAAGTCCGAGTAGGAATAAAAGTACAGAACCTATAATCATCTGCCAACTGGTATAGACAAGAGTAGATACTTCACTTCCTAGTTTTTTAGCGATAAACATAGAGAAGGCACTTGTAAGACCAGAAAGAATCATAAAGCCTTCACCAACTAATGTGAAACTAAAAAAGTTATCAGCACCTTTTCCAAAATTGACAATGATGAGTCCTATAAATCCTAACATAAGGCCAGCTATTTTGTTAGGGTTTAACTTGTCATTTTTATAAATAAAATGTGCAAGTAGAATAGAAAAGAAAATACCGATTTGCCCAAGGATAGAAGCCTTGATACCAGAGGTATTATTAACCCCAATATTAAAGAAAAAGTACTGTATCGTTGTATTACACAAACCTAGTAAGATAATGGTACCCCATTGCTTACGCGTAAGTGCAAAGATCGACTCTTTTCGGTAGAGAGCAAAAAGGAGGACGATAAGTCCAGCGAGGAAGAAGCGAATACTGATAAAGGTAATATTTGATGCAAAGTCACTGCTCGCGATATACATTTCTTTATAAACGATTTTTAATACAGGGAAGGCTGTACCCCATAAAATATTTGCAAAGATGGCAGCTAGTGTTGTATAAAGGTAAAGGTGTTTTTTTGATAAATGATTCAACATATAAAACGCTCCTGACTAAAAAATATGAATAAAAAACAATAAATGTTAAAAGCTGATAACATAGTATACCAAAAGTATTAAAATAACAAGTAATGCTACAAATCAAAATATGATAGTGCTATAATAGGCATATAACAGAATTTTGCAAACGATTGGAGAAAAACCATGGGCAATAGAAACCTTACTTTACTAACAGATTTATACCAATTGACAATGATGCAGGGCTACTTTGAAAATCATGTCAATAATCACGAAGTCGTATTTGACTTGTTTTATAGAAATAATCCATCAGGCAATGGCTATGCTATTTGTTGTGGATTAGAACAAGTGATTGAGTACATTGAAAATATACAATTTACAAAAGAAGACATCGCGTACTTACAGAGTCTAGATATTTTTAGAGAGAACTTCCTAGAGTACTTAAGTAACTTTAAGTTTACAGGGCACCTCGATGCGATTCCAGAAGGGACAGTCGTCTTTCCAGGAGAACCACTCATTCGTGTAACTGCACCAATCTTTGAAGCACAATTCATCGAGACGACACTGCTTAATATGATCAATCACCAAAGCTTGATCGCTACAAAAGCAGCACGTGTGGTACGCGCGGCAGAAGACGACACTGTACTAGAATTTGGACTTAGACGTGCACAAGGACCGGATGCCGGTATCTACGGTGCACGTGCAGCGATGGTAGGAGGCTGCCATGCGACTTCTAATGTCCTTACAGGACAAATGTTTAATGTGCCTATCGCAGGGACTCACGCCCATAGCTGGGTAATGAGCTTTGATACAGAGATTGAAGCTTTTAGAGCTTATGCAAAGTTATTCCCACAAAAATGCATCTTACTTGTGGATACTTATGATACATTAGGACAAGGTGTTCCAAATGCCATCAAAGTTTTCGATGAAATGAAAGCACAAGGCATAGACTCTAAAATGTATGGCATAAGATTAGATAGTGGAGACCTTGCATACCTTTCAAAAAAAGCACGTCGTATGCTGGATGAAGCGGGCTATAAAGATGCTATTATCAGTGCATCTTGTGACTTAGATGAGTATTTGATTGCAGACCTTAAAAGACAAGGTGCTAAGATTACACTTTGGGGTGTAGGTACGAAGCTAATCACATCTGGAGACTGCCCATCTTTTGGTGGTATCTATAAGCTGGCAGCAGAAAAAAATGAAGACGGTGCCTTCAAGCCTAAAATCAAAATTTCTGATAACCCAGAAAAGGTTACAAATCCAGGTATCAAAAAAGTAGTGCGTGTCTATGATTTAGAGACATCTAAGATCAAGGCAGATATTATCGCACTAGAAGAAGATACTTTTGATGAGGCACAAGACCTTATCTTACGTGATCCAAAAGCTAGATGGAAAAAGATGTGCCTGAAAGCCGGGACTTATAAATTAAAAGAACTGCTCGTACCAATCTTTAGAGATGGTAAGTGCATTTATGAAAAACCAAGTGTGATGACGATTCGAGACTATGCTAAAGAAGAGTTAGAAACTTTATGGGAAGAGTACAAGCGTCTCATTAATCCAGCGATTGTACCAGTAGATTTATCAGACGAGCTTTACTACCTAAAAGAGCAAATGCTCCACGAATGTAGACAAGAGGAGGTATAAGATGCTAAGAGGAATAGCAGTACTATGGGTAATGGCATGGCATTACATTAAGAATACCTTTAAAAGACACAAGTACAGTATAGAAGGAAAAGAATTAGATGTAGCTACTAAAAAAGCAAACCGTAAAGAAATCTATAAAATGATGCAAGATTTAAGTAACGGAATGATTAAGGCAGCAGGGACAACTGTCGAAATAAAAGGTAAAGAAAACTTACCAAAAGAAGGGCCTGTGGTGTATATGGCTACCCACAAAGGATTGTATGATAGTCCAATTATGGCACATCTTCTGGATGACCCAATCATCTTTATAGGAAAAGAAGAGACAAAGAAAATGCCTATTATTAGTAGATGGTTTGATGCGATGGGGTGCATCTACCTTGCGAGAGATGATATGAAGAAGTCATTACAAGCTATTCTAGAAGGCATTAAAGAACTAAAAGAAGGGCAGTCTATCGTCATCTTCCCAGAGGGAACTAGAAGTAAAGGTGAAGAAATGGCTGAATTTAAAGCAGGAAGTTTCAAGTTAGCAACGAAGGCCAATGTGCCTATTGTCCCTATTGCTATGCAGAATACCCATAAGATCCTAGAAGAAAAAGGGCGTATCCAAAAGACGACAGTTTATATCAACATTGGGGAGATGATTGATGTAGCAGCCTTATCAGCAGAAGAGAAAAAAGAACTGCCAAAAACAGTAGAAAATAAAGTGCGTAGTTTATTACAAGAAATTACACAGTAAATTACAGAGCATCATGGAAGAGGGGGATAGAATGAATCTAGGTGACATCCAAAAAATAGATGAAAAAGTGGTTGTAGAGATAACTCCAGATAAGATGATAGGTGTTATTTCTTTTGAGGAACCAGGAGTAGATGGTGAAAAATTAGATGAAAAGGCAATACGACAAGCAATCACAAAAAAAGAAATTAGCTTTGGAATTGATGAAGCCCTTTTAAATGAGATACTCAGTAGTAGAAGGTACAATTATAAGTACATCGTTGCAAAGGGAACCCCACCTGTAAAGGGAGAAGATGCCAAACTTGATTATAGCTTCGATATAAAGACAATCAATGTTTTCAAACCAGCTCAGAACTTAGACGGCACAGTAAACTTTAAAGATATGAATGTGGTGCATAATGTGACTCAAGATGCAGTGTTGGTCGTGAAGACTGAAGCAACTGAAGGGACACCAGGGACTAACGTACTTGGTCAAGAAATAAAGGCCCAAAAAGGAAAAGATGTACGTATACCTAAAGGTAAAAATACAAAACTCCTAGAAGATGGCCTCACACTTGTGGCAGAAATAAGTGGTAAGCTTTCTTATGATCATCACAATGTTTATATTTCACCGACTTTTATCGTAGAAAAAGATGTGGATAGCAGTACGGGGAATATCGACTTTGTAGGGAATGTCGTCGTGAATGGTAACGTTCAAAATGGTTTTAAAGTAAAAGCTGGTGGAACAGTGGAGATTAAGGGATGTGTAGAAGCTGCAGAGATAGAGGCAGGCGATGACGTCGTGGTTTGGTACGGGATACAAGGCATGGATAAAGGTATTATACGTACCAAAGGGAACCTCGTGGCAAAATTCATTCAGAATGCTTGTGTAGAAGCTGATGGCGAGGTGGTCACAGAAGCTATCATGCATAGTCATATAGCTGCATCCTCTATCGATGTAGCCAAAGGGAAAGGGCTCATCGTAGGTGGTGAGATGATCGCTGGAAGACAAATTCATGCGAACATTATGGGGTCGCCGATGGCTACTCAAACCATCGTGCAAATAGGTGTGCCACCAAATCTCTTAAAAGAATATCAGCAAGTAGAGAAGCTGTATCAGGAAGTAAGAGAAGAAGTGACTAAGGTAAGCCAAAGTGTTACTTTCTTAATGGGTAAAAAAGATATCATAGGGGAACAAAAACAAGCACTCTTAAGCAAACTCATCACGACTAAAGTAGGGATTGAAGCAAGACATCGTGAGGTTGCTGAAAAACACAAAATGCTGAGTGATAAGATCAAACAAGCTAACACTGGCTTAGTCAAAGTAAAAAACAAGCTTTATCCAGGTGTGAAGATTACCATAGGAACAGCAGTAAAATATATAAGTGAAGATTATACATACTGTACGATACAAAAAGAAGGGGCAGACGTGGTGGTTCTTCCTTACTAACAAAGAAGTGACTTCATATATAATGTATGAAGTCACTTCTTTGTTGTTCAACCTATAAAATAGGTGATAGAAGCCTAGCGATAGGTTCTTTGAATTTAATAAGGAGCGAGCGACTTTGATAAACTTCAGGTGTAATTTCTTTACAGAACGTCAAGTCTTTAAGGAAAAGCTCGGAAAGAGCATTTGCAGCACGTGCATCATAGATAAAAGCATTCATTTCAAAATTAAGACGGAAGCTACGTATATCAAAATTCGAGGTGCCCACAGAGGCAATCTCATCATCGATAACGATAGTCTTTGCGTGAAGGAAACCTTTTTCATACGTATAGCACTTAGCACCAGCAGCTAAGGCTTCGCCAATGTAAGAGTAAGTCGCCCAGTAGACAAACATATGATCAGGCTTATTTGGAATCATGATATGGACAGCTACGCCAGATAATGCCGCAAGTTTTAAAGCAGTCAGCAAAGCATCATCGGGAATGAAGTAAGGTGTCTGGATATAAATCGTATGCTTGGCTTCATTAATCATTTTGATATAGCCGTGTAGGATAGCACTGTATTTAGAGTCTGGACCACTTGCGACGAGTTGAAGTGGAACACCAGTGGCATTTTCTAAGATAGAAGGCGCGGTATGCAGGTAGTGCTGAAGAGGTAAGGTCTCATGAGTTGCAAAACGCCAGTCTAGGATGAACTGTAAGTCGGCAAGGCCAGCCCCATCTCCGATGATTTTGAGGTGTGTATCACGCCAGTATCCCATTTTCTTATTTTTGCCTAGATATTCATCCCCTACATTAAAACCGCCTAAGTAAGCGGTATGACCATCAATGATACAAAGCTTTCGGTGATTACGGTAGTTGAGACGAAGGGTGATATAAGGAAAAGGCGAAGGGAAGAAACAAGCTACATGGACGCCAGCTTGCTGAAGCTTCTTAAAGTAACTAGGTGGTGTCTTGTGGCAACCCATGCCATCATAAAGAAGCATCACATCCACGCCTTCCATGGCTTTCTGAATCAAAAGTTCTTGGAAGAGCTTACCTAAGTAATCGTCATGGATAATATAGTATTCTAAATGAACGTATTTTTTAGCAAGGCGAATGGTTTGAAAGAGGTCTTGGAATTTTTCGTGTCCATCTGCAAAAAAAGAAACGTGGTTTGATTTAGAAAGAAGAATTTCATGACCAATCAGATGAAGTTTTAAGACGTCTTGGCAGCAAATCGTAGGGCAATGTTCTTCGAGACAGGGATTGCACTCGACATGAAGCATTTGCTTATGGAGTAGATGCATGTAACGATCTTCCTCTTCTTTTTTGACGAAAGTTTTTCTTTTTTTCATATCATGGCCTAGAAAAAGGTAGGCTATAAATCCTATAATAGGAACGAAAGTAATGATGAGAATCCAAGCCCATGTGGAAGCATAGTGCTTACGCTCAGCAAAAAGCACATAAACCGTTAAGAGTATATTTAAGATGAAAGATAAGTTCAAAAAGTAAGTAAGCATAGACACCCCTATATAGATGGTTTTAATTTAGTATAGGTTAGAAAGACAAAGACTATGAGTGTTTTTTGCAAATTGTAGGGTATGGGATGTATTGTTATCTATGAGCTTGTATGCTATACTGAAAAAGATATTAATCAGGACGAGGAGGAACCAAAATGGATACATGGATGATCTGGACACTGGTAGCGGTGTTTATTGCGGCACTTGCTGTTGGTCTATTCTTTTGGGGCAAGAAGTTACAGAAAAAATACGATGAGCAACAACAGCTTATCAATCAACACAAGCAAGCAGTACAATTATTTGTTATAGATAAGAAGAAGGATACAATTAATAATCTGAAGTTACCAAAGCAAGTAAAAGATCAAATACCAAAAATGCAAAGAAAAAGAAAAATGCCTGTTGTCATTGTAAAAGTAGGTCCTCAAATTCAAACATTATTATGTGATGAATCTGTATACAACTCAATTCCAGTTAAGAAGCAGATCAGAGCTGAACTTGCGGGAATTATGCTTGTAAATGTTCTTTCAGGTAAATTACCAGAAACTAAAAAAGTTGGTTTCATGGAAAAAATGAAGCGTAAAGCGAAAAGTATACAAAATAATAAGTAATAAAAAAGATGCTGATTTTGTCAGCATCTTTTTTATTTGAATAAAATCTTATTTTACATATAACAATAGACTATGATATATTAAGAACAAATATTTATTTATAGGTATACTTCTAACTAAAAAAGATATACTGATAGAGAAATAGTGTCACGGGGCAACAGACAGGAGAGAGAAAATTGAACCAAATAAAAATGCTATATGATTTTGGAATGAAATTAAAAAATAGATTCATAGGTCATGATATAGGGGCTAGAAGTGCTCAGATGACATATTACTGGATATTGGCTTTTTTCCCTTTTCTCATTATGCTTATAACACTATTATCCTATACAAGTATTGCTGAAAGCGAGTTTATGGATTATTTAAATAATGTGGTGCCGACTTCTATTATGCCACTTATTGAACAAACCTTGGACCAGCTTATTCAGTATAGAAGTGCTACGTTACTGTCTTTTGGAGCGATTATATCTATATGGTCGGCATCAGCAGCAGTAAATGTAGTCATCAAAGGGATTCATAAAGCGTATAGTGCCACAGATACCAGGCCTTTTTGGATTAAGAAGCTTATTTCTATCGGGTATACTTTTATCCTACTCGTTTTATTAGTAGGAATGATTGTCCTACTGGTGTTTGGTAATAATATCGGTGAGTATCTACTGAATCTACTGGTGAAGAATAACACACTGTATAAATTTATATGGGACTTATTTAGATTTAGTATTTCGCTATTGGTGTTATTGACGGGGCTTTACATGATTTATCGTGTGGTACCACGTAAGCATCGCAAGTCAAACAATGTATGGCCAGGCACACTTTTTGCTTGCTTGGGTTGGTATGGATTCTCTATGTTGTTTTCTATATATGTAGATAAATTCAGTAAGTACAATCAGATGTATGGAAGTATAGGAGGCATCTTCGTGCTGCTTATATGGCTTTATACAAGTGGCATGGTGATCTTGCTTGGAGCAGAGATTAATGCACTTTGCCAAGATATTCATTCCATACGAAAGAGAAGTCAGCGAATGAGATAGGAGTATACAAGATGAAAGCTATTTTACCACAGGCGTTTTATTTAAGAGATGGACTAGAAGTGGCCAAGGATTTACTTGGCAAGGTAATGGTACGCGAGGTAGATGGGCTTGTGGGCGCTTTTAAAATTGTGGAAACAGAAGCATACTTAGGGCCAGAAGATAAGGGAGCACATACGTATGGAGGAAAGGTGACACCACGTACAGCACCTTTGTTTGAAAGTGGTGGCATGACCTATGTATATCTCATCTATGGGATGTACCATTGTCTAAATATAGGTGCAAACCAGAAGGGGATACCTCATTGTGTCCTTATACGTGCAGTAGAACCTCTAAATGAAGATGCAATGGTTTTGTGTAAAAACTATCGCAAGATTAAGTCTAGTAAAGTGCAGGACCTTACCAATGGACCAGGAAAGCTTTGTATAGCACTGAATATAGATAAGACACTTAATGGCATCATGGTAACAAATGAAGGGCCTTTATATATTACCGAAGGGGAAAAGGGCTTTCGTATCATTGAAGACAAGCGTATCAATATCGACTATGCTGAGGAGTATAGGGACCGATTATGGCGCTTTTATATCGAGGACAATAAGTACGTATCAGTACTTAAGAAAGGGGACTAACTATGAAAAAACCAACGATATCTTTTGAAATTTTCCCGCCGAAAGGGAGCAGCAATATAGAAAGTATTTATAGCACCATCGATGCTTTGGCACCGCTTAGACCAGATTATATCAGTGTGACTTATGGGGCAGGAGGAAGTAATCAACAAAATACCTTGGAGATTGCTTCTTTATTAAAAAACAAGTATGACATTGAACCGGTAGCACATCTTACGTGTGTAGGTGCGACCAAAGCATCTATAGATGAGATTCTAGATAAGTTTGAAGCAGCTGGTGTTTCACGTATACTAGCACTTAGAGGTGACTTACCGAATGAAGATGCATTAGGGGATTTTAAATATGCATCAGATCTTGTTACATACATAAAAGCTAGAGGCGGTTTTGAAGTTGTAGGCGCGTGTTATCCAGAGAAGCATCTAGAGGCATATAGCTTAGAGGAAGACTTAATCAATCTTAAACATAAAGTGGACCAAGGCACAGAGATGCTTGTGAGCCAACTCTTTTTTGATAATCAGGTGTTTTATGAGTGGGAACAAAAAGCGAGAGCCCATGGCGTAGAGGTGCCTATCGTAGCAGGCATTATGCCGATTACTTCAGCAAAGCAACTTGAACGTATGGTAACCCTTTGCGGTGCCACTATTCCAAAGGAAATTCAGCAGTTGGTGAAGGCTTATGGACATAACGCACAAGCATTAAGAGAAGCAGGCATTGCTTATGCGACAATGCAGATTATCGACTTGCTTGCACATGGGGTGGATGGTATTCACCTTTATACAATGAATCAAGCGGATATCGCAAAGAAGATTATGGAGAATATAGGGACAATTGCTTATGCAGTGTCTTGGCAAAGAGGAGCAAAGTAGGATGATACAGGAAGACTTAGTCATACGAGAAGTCTTGCGTTATGTGCAGATGCCTTATGAAGAGGCAGATGATGCGATGAAACAGCGTATTAAAGTGTATTATGAGCAGTTGGAAAAGGTAGCAAAGTCACGCTATACGTATGCACTTTTTAATCTTCAAAAAGCTGACGAGACCATTTTCTTTGAAAATACAAGATTACAGACGACGAGCAAGGACTTATGGAAGCTTTTCGAAAATGTAGATACATGTTATGTATTAGCGACGACTTTAGGCATAGAAGCTGACAAATACATACAAGAAGCACAGGCGAAGCATATGGGTGATGCACTCTTTTTAAATGCGTGTGCCAATGTGATGATTGAGCAAGTATGTGACCAAGTCGAGCAAGAAATGGTCCAGCAGATAGAAGAAGGCAAGTATATGACCATGCGCTTTAGTCCAGGATATGGTGATGTACCGATAGGCTTACAAGACCAGATACTTGCGGTGCTACAAGCACAGAAACGCATCGGTTTAACCCTTAGTAAATCAGGAATGCTACTACCTATGAAGTCGGTAACAGCACTTATAGGTATTTCAAGTAAAAAAGAAAATAGACAAAAGACATGTAAAACGTGCATGATGCGAGGGCACTGCGCGTATCGAAAAAGAGGTGATGTATGTGGGCATTAAAGGATTAGGAGAAAGATTTTTATATTTTGATGGTGCAATGGGTACTGTATTACAAAATAGTGGCCTTCAATTAGGCGATATACCAGAGCTTTTTAACTTTAGCCATGAGGCACTTATTCAAGGGGTGCATGAAGCATATCTAGAAGCTGGGGCAGACTTTATAACGACCAATACATTTGGAGCCAACCGCTATAAGATGGAAGAGACAGACTATACAGTGAGCGAAGTCATCACACAAGCCATCAGCATTGCGAAAGCAGCAAAAGAAAAGGCTGGTAAAGGAATGGTGGTATTAGACATCGGTCCTACTGGAAAGATGCTGAAGCCATTAGGTGATGTGAGCTTCGAGGAAGCTTATGAGGTATTTAAAGAACAAGTCGTAGCAGGTGAGAAGGCAGGTTGCGAAGCCGTTCTTTTTGAGACTTTTACAGACTTATATGAATTAAAGGCAGGGATTCTAGCAGCAAAAGAAAATACCAGCCTACCTATTTTTTGTACCATGAGTTTTGAAATGAATGGACGTACTTTCTTTGGTGCAAGCTTACAAACAATGGTACTTACATTAGAAGGACTTGGTGTAACGATGCTCGGGATTAACTGCTCACTGGGACCTAAAGAACTTGTGCCAGTAGTAGAAGAACTTATGACCCTTGCATCTGTACCAGTGCTTATCCAACCCAATGCGGGCTTACCTACACTTGTAGATGGGAAAACGACCTTTAACATTACCTCAGATGAGTTTGCAGGCTATATGGAACACTTCGCAAAGTGTGGTGTAAGTGTACTTGGTGGATGCTGTGGAACGACAGCTACTTATATTGAAAAAGTAAAGGCGAAAGTAGACCTATTAACTTATACGAGACCAGAAGTAAAGCCACTAAGAGGCGTTTGTTCTGCGACGCATGCAGTGACTTTTGACGATGTGACACTGATAGGCGAAAGACTTAATCCAACAGGAAAAAAACTTTTAAAGGAAGCCTTAAAAAGAGGGGATATGGACTTTGTATTAAAAGAAGCCATCGCCCAAAAAGAAGAAGGCGCACACATACTAGATGTCAATATGGGTCTACCAGACATTGATGAGGTGGAAAGACTGACAGAGGCTGTGCAGGCTATACAAAGCGTTGTAGAATTACCGCTTCAGATTGATTCATCCAATGTAGATGCCATCGAAGCAGCAGTCCGTATATACAATGGTAAGCCACTTATCAATTCAGTGAATGGTAAGCAGTCGAGTCTAGACGCTATCTTACCAATTGCTAAAAAATACGGTGCAGCAGTATTAGGATTAACCCTTAACGATGGGGGCATTCCAGAAACGGCAGAAGAGCGACTAGAAGTTGCCACACGTATCGTAAATGAAGCCATGAAGTATGGCATCAAAAAAGAAGATGTCTTGATAGACTGCCTTGTGTTAACTGCATCAGCACAGCAAGACTTGGTGATGGAGACTTTAAAAGCTGTAAAGCTTGTAAAGGAAACTTTAGGCGTGAAAACAGTCCTTGGGGTAAGTAATGTATCCTTTGGGCTACCAAATCGCCCACTGCTTAATAAGACGATGCTTACGATGGCACTGCTACAAGGATTAGATGCCCCTATCATGAATACCAATAGTAAAGACATGATGGATGCAGTAGATGCTTACCGTGTCATTGCAGGCATAGATAAGACTTCGAAAACATATATTGAAAGACATGGTCAACTAAACGGACAAGCGAGTCCGAGCGTAAGTTCCACAGAAAAATCAGATATGACAGTAAGAGAAGCTATCATCAAAGGCTTACGCGATGAGGCTTATCATTGTGCAAAAGAAGCACTGCAATCAAGAACACCTTTGGAAATTATAGAAGAAGAAGTCGTTCCAGCACTTAATCATGTGGGGGATGGGTATGAAAAGCAAACCCTTTTCCTGCCTCAGTTAATCCAATCTGCAGAGGCTGCTAAAGGAGCTTTCGAAGTAATCAAAGAAGTCCTCAGCACAAAAGGGCAAGATGTCGTAAGTGGGCCTAAAGTGGTGATTGCCACTGTACAGGGGGATATCCACGACATCGGTAAAAATATCGTCAAAGTCATCATGGAAAACTATGGGTTCAGTATGGTAGACTTAGGAAAAGACGTAGCACCAGAAGCAGTGGTAGAGGCAGTGACAAAGTACGAAGCGCAGATGGTGGGCTTAAGCGCACTGATGACGACTACTGTGAAGAGTATGAAAGAAACGATCGTATGTCTCAAAGAAGCGCATCCACAGTGTCAAGTCATTGTAGGTGGTGCGGTGCTAACCCCAGATTTGGCAACATATGTAGGTGCAGATTTTTATGCTAAAGATGCGATGGAGACAGTGCGTATTGCACAGAACTATTTTGGGCTATAGTAGATTATAAAAAACTCTAAAGAGAATGCATTTTAGAGGGGGAGAAGGTGGGGTTGAAATGAATGATGTAGCAGTGCGACAGTTTATGCAACTCGAACAATTAGAACATGAATTACAGCAACAAAAAGGGATGTTATGGGTGCTTGGAGAAATCATGAAAGTAGCAAACAATATTGATTCCTTCAAGCAACTGATGAAACTCATCACAGATATGCTCATGGGTGTTACTGGAGTTAATACCTGCTATATATGGGCGTCAGATGGTGAAGAAATCAAAGTTTACCTAAGAAGTACCCAGTCAAACAATGAATTTTTAGAATTAGGGAAAGAAACGATTCATGAATCATTAAAAGACTTGCAGTGTTCATACTGCTTAAATGAAGAAGAAATCACCTTTCCTTTAGTAGAAGGTGGCATTATACCGAAATCACGATTAGTGGTACCATTACAGGACTTCAATGATAATTCTTTAATAGGTGGACTTGTGCTTGAACAACAACAAGAAGGTTTCTTTACCCAGAACAATATTATTTTCTTTGAGACACTAGGTATCTTTATCGCATCCAATACGAAGAACTCAAGACTTTTCGAGATGGTAGCAGAGGAGTCAGAACGAGACCCTCTTACAGGCGTTTATAATAGAAGACATCTACATAAGATGTTACACAACCTTGTGATGCAGCATGAAAAGTTATGTGTAGCCGTGATTGATACAGATAACTTTAAATCCGTCAATGACTTCCTAGGGCATATCAAAGGTGATGAGGTACTGCAAGCCATTGCAAGTAATGCCAAGAAAACATTTGCAGCTTTAGGAGGGAAAGTTATTCGTTATGGTGGTGATGAGTTTGTATTCTTATTACCAACGAACCTAAAGGAAGGACTAGACGTATTTAATAAGTTCCAGCAATTAGTACCTGAGTTGCCAGGTATCAGTGATTTAAGCATACCTGTAACTATTACGATGGGTATCTGTGCCTATCCTGAAATGACAAAAGATATAGAGGTTTTAGTAGGTGCAGCAGATAATGCTTTACTAAGAGGAAAGTCACAGGGGAAAAATCGTGTGATGATGGCAATCAAGGAAGATTGTGAGTGTAAATGTATAATCTAATAAAGAATAGAGTAGTAAAAAGATGTGTCTTAACAGATACATCTTTTTACTGTAATTAGTTAGAATAATAATAATTTTTTAAAATATAAATATTTATTATTACAAATTTTACAAAAATCAAAAATTATGCACTAGCATTTACAAAAACCAACATTAAATGGTAAAGTAGGGAGTAAAGAAGACAATTTTTATATCCTACACATAATATAGTGATACAATAACCAAAATAAATGTAATAAGTATTACATGATATAAGGAGAATAGGTGTATGAATAGGAAAATACGTGTTATGAGTGTTTTTGGGACGCGACCAGAAGCGATTAAAATGGCACCACTTGTTAAAGAGTTAGAAAAACATGACGATATTGATAGTATTGTATGTGTAACAGCACAGCATAGAGAAATGCTTGATCAAGTACTAGAAATTTTTCACATCACACCAGATTATGATTTAGATATCATGAAAGATAGACAGACTTTACAAGGTATTACAGTACGTGTACTTGAAGGTATGACTGAAGTCTTAGAAAAGGCTAAGCCAGACATGGTGCTTGTACATGGTGATACATCAACAACATTTGTAACTGCACTTGCAGCATTTTATCAACAAATTCCAGTAGGACATGTGGAAGCGGGCTTACGTACATACAACCGTTATGAGCCATTCCCTGAAGAGATGAATCGTAAACTTGCAGGATCACTTGCAAACTTACATTTCTCACCTACGCCACTTGCAAAAGATAACTTGCTTCGTGAAGCAGTAGAAGAAAAAGATATTTTTGTCACAGGCAATACAGTTATTGATGTACTCAATACAACAGTACAAGAAGACTATGCATTCACAGTTGAGACACTTAATAACATAGATTATAAAAATAAACGCGTGATCGCTATGACAGCGCATCGTAGAGAGAATCAAGGGGAGCCATTAGAGCATATTTGTGAAGCGGTAAAAGCTATCGCCGAAGAGTTTGACGATGTAGAAGTAGTGTATGCTGTACACAAGAATCCAGTGGTACGTGATGTAGCAGAACGTATACTAGGTGAACAGGCGAACGTACAACTTATCGAACCGTTAGACTTAAATGATATGCACAACTTAATGAAGCGTGCTACGCTTATCCTTACAGATTCAGGTGGTCTTCAAGAAGAAGCGCCATCCCTTGGCAAACCAGTACTTGTGTTACGTAATGTGACAGAGCGCCCTGAGGGTGTAGAAGCTGGGACTTTGCGTCTTGCAGGTGTGAATAAAGATACGATTTACAATATGACAAAAGAACTTCTTACTGATAAAGAAGTATACGCACAGATGGCAGGCGCTAAGAATCCGTTTGGAGATGGCCATGCATCAGCACGTATCGTACAGGCAATTCGTCATTATTTCCTGGAAAATGTCGAAAGACCTGAGGATTATAAATGAGTAAGCGAAGTTGGGTTCCAGCATTAGCACTACTCAATCAGGTAGGTATAGCCATGCTTATACCTATCTTTATGTGTACTTTTATAGGGATATTTCTAGATAAGGTGACAGGGCTTGAACCACTGTTTCTTATTATCTTTATCCTTTTAGGAGTAGGCGCTGCCTTTAGAAATTTATTTTATATTATAGGTAAGGAAGTAAAGAAAAGTGAAAAAGATCATCATCATCATGACAAGCTTTAGTATCGTTGCCTATGGTATAGGGCTACTACTAGTACAGGACAAAATAAGTTGGACACTAGGTGTGTTTTTAGGCCTAGTCATTGCAATTCTAAAACTTAAGTTGATGAAAAATACTTTGACAAAGGCGATGGTAATGCCAGAAGATAAGGCAAAGTCATATACCCAAAGACATTACATGATACGATATGTCTTGACAGGGGTGCTACTTCTTGTGGCAGCACTGACACCAGGCGTTAGTTTACTGGGTGTGTTTATAGGACTTTTATCCATGAAGGTAGGAGCCTATGCAGAGTTATACACAACAAAATAATTATTTGGCAACAAGAGTCTTCACTCTTTAGCATATAGAAAATTTTAATGGAAAGGAGAGTGAGTAGGTGGAACAAGAATTAGATTTTGGGATACACCAGGTTGTTACGTTCTTTGAGATAGATGGTCAACCATTTGGATTAACGACAACGCATATCAACACTTTTTATGTGATGATTGCACTTGTTCTATTTGCATTATATGTACGTCATAGACTTAAAAGTTTTAAGATGGTACCAGATACAAAGTTTCAGCTTTTGATTGAAACATTAGTTGATACATTTTCAAACTTTACTGTAAGTACAATGGGCGAAAAGAACAAGAAGTTTGCTTACTTTTATGGGCCTATGTTTTTATTCATCCTACTTAGTAACTGGGCAGGATTAATTGGACTAAGACCACCTACAGCGGATATTGCAACAACATTTGCATTATCATTTACTACATTTTTCATGATTCATGGGTATGGTGTTCGTGCGAAAGGGCCTGGATACTTTAAAGGTTTCTTAGAACCAATCCCACTACTTTTACCACTTAATATTATTGGAGAGCTTGCAAACCCAATATCATTAAGCTTCCGTTTATTCGGAAATATCTTAGGTGGAACAATTATCATGGGGCTTTACTATGCCATGATGCCAACTATATTAAAGTTTGGTATTCCATCAGTATTACATTTCTATTTTGACGTATTTGCAGGAGCCCTTCAAACACTGATCTTTGTCATGCTTAGTATGACATTCGTATCAAGTGCTATGGAAGAGTAAGCTTAGGAGGTGAAATCATGTCAGGATTTTCAGATTTCCTTTTCGGCTGGATGGCAAATGTAGACCCTAAAGCGCTTGTTTTAGCGTGTTCTGCTATTGGTGCAGGCCTTGCGATGATCGCAGGTATCGGACCAGGTATTGGACAAGGTTTTGCAGCGGGTAAAGCTGCAGAAGCTATGGGCAAAAACCCAGAACATGGTGGTAAGCCAGCTACTCTTGTCATGTTACTTGGAGCGGCTGTAGCGGAAACATCAGGGATTTTCTCATTAGTAATAGCAATTATTATGCTATTTGCAAATCCACTCGTAGGAAAAGGCGGTATCGGCCTTATACTTGCAGCATCAGCTATTGGTGCAGGTCTTTCAATGATTGCAGGTATTGGACCAGGTATCGGACAAGGTTATGCAGCGGGTAAAGCTGCAGAAGCAGTAGGTAAAAGACCGAAGCTTCAAAGTGCAATCGTAAGAACGATGCTTCTTGGACAAGCAGTTGCTCAGACAACAGGTATCTATGCACTTATCATTGCATTACTTTTATTATTCGTAAATTTATTCCCTGGAATCTAGGTTTCAGAGAACTAGAATTTCACAAAACAAAAAATTTAATCACTTAGGCATATTTTAAGGAGGAATTTTATAATGGAACCAACAAACCAAATCGATGGAAAAGCTCTAATTTTAGCATGTTCAGCAATAGGTGCTGGTCTTGCGATGATCGCAGGTATCGGACCAGGTATCGGACAAGGTTATGCAGCTGGTAAAGGTGCAGAAGCAGTAGGTCGTCAACCAGAAGCACAATCAGACGTAGTACGTACAATGTTACTTGGTGCAGCGGTAGCTGAAACAACAGGTATCTATGGTCTTATCGTAGCTATTATTCTTTTATTCGCTAACCCACTTATCACAAAATACATGGATTTAATTGGCTAAGCTTAAAGTACAATAGTGGATAGAGACATAGGAAGGAGGGAGTTTCCCTTTGAGTAAAATTATTGAGTTTTCATGGTCAACTTTATTTGAGTTAGGCATTCAATGGATAGCACTTCTTCTTATCATCTTCGTTATGGCAAAGCTCTTATTCAAACCTGTTACAGAGTTTTTAGAGAAGAGACAAGCTTTTATTAAAGGTGAATTAGATGAAGCTACTGCTAAAAAAGCAGATGCCAATGCTCTTAAGGATGATTACGAAAACAAACTTAAAAACATTGAAGATGAAGCAAATGCACTTTTATCAGACGCACGCACAAGAGCACTTAAGCGTGAAGAAGAAATTATTGCAGAAGCTAAAAAAGAAGCAGAAGCAATTAAAGCACGTGCAATGGAAGACATCAAGCTTGAAGAAGCCCGTGTACGTAGCGAAATGAAACAAGAAATGATCGAAGTAGCTGGTCTGATGGCTGGTAAGTTCGTAGAGACATCTATGGATGAAACAAAGCAACAACAGTTAATCGATGAAATGATGAAAGAGATGGGGGATGTACAGTGGCTCAGCTAATTACAAAAAGATACGCTACTGCCCTATTTGATATTGCCAACGAAAAAGGGGCAATGAAAGAATTCCAAGACCAAGCATTAGCAATCTACAATCTTCTTACAGAAGAAAAAGACTATCTTACTATTCTTAGTCACCCAAGTGTCTTAGTAGAAGAAAAGATCGCCATGGTAGAGCAAGCTTTTGCAGGACAGGTTGCAGATGAATTTGTAGGGCTTTTAGTCCTTGTCATCAGAAAGAACCGTCAAGAATTCATATTAGATATTTTAAGTACATTTATCGATATGGCGAAGACACAAGCAGGCTACTTAAAAGCTACAGTGACTTCGGCAGTCGCTTTAAAAGAAGAACAATTAGCGCAACTAAAAGCTAACATTGAGAAGAACACAGGCAAACAAATAGAGTTAGAATCTATCGTAGATACAGCTCTTATTGGTGGCATGATCGTTCGTGTTGGCGATAAAGTGGTAGATGGTAGTATCCGTGGTCAAATGGATGCTATGAAGTCTGAACTTAATAGTTTGCGACTTGCATAAAAAGGGGTGTAGAAAGTTAAATGAACCTTAGACCAGAAGAAATCAGCAGTGTTATTAAGAGTCAAATTAATAACTACAAAACACGCCTTGAAGTTGCAGAAGTAGGAACTGTTATTACTGTAGGGGACGGTATCGCACGTGTACATGGCCTTGAAAAAGCAATGGCAGGAGAACTTCTTGAATTCACAGGTGGCATATATGGGATGGTCCTCAACTTAGAAGAAGACAACATTGGGGTTGTTCTTTTAGGTTCAGATGAGAACATCAAAGAAGGAAGTATCGTAAAATCAACAGGTCGTGTCGTAGAAGTACCAGTAGGTGACGTGATGCTTGGCCGTGTTGTAAATGCATTAGGACAACCAATTGATGGTAAAGGTCCTATAAGTACAGACAAATTCCGTCCTGTAGAGCGTATCGCTCCAGGGGTTATCGAAAGAAAATCAGTAGATACACCTCTTCAAACAGGTTTAAAAGCTATCGATGCCATGGTACCAATCGGTCGTGGACAACGTGAGCTTATCATCGGAGACCGTCAAACAGGTAAAACAGCAATTGCTATTGATGCAATCATCAACCAAAAAGGTAAAGATGTAAATTGTATCTATGTTGCTATCGGTCAGAAAGCATCTACAGTTGCAAATATCGTTAGAACATTAGAAAAACACGATGCTATGAGCTACACAACAGTTGTAGTATCTACAGCAAGTGAGCTTTCACCACTTCAATACCTTGCACCATATGCAGGTGTAGCGATCGGTGAAGAGTGGATGGAACTTGGTAAAGACGTTCTTATCATTTATGATGATTTGTCTAAACATGCGGTAGCTTACCGTACAATGGCATTACTTCTTCGTAGACCACCAGGCCGTGAAGCGTTCCCTGGGGACGTATTCTACCTTCATTCAAGACTTCTTGAGCGTGCTGCGAAATTAAGTGACGAGTTAGGCGGAGGTTCTATTACAGCACTTCCAATCATCGAGACACAAGCAGGGGATATCTCAGCTTATATCCCAACAAACGTTATCTCTATCACAGATGGACAAATCTTCCTTGAGTCAGAACTATTCAATGCGGGTGTAAGACCAGCGGTTAACCCAGGTCTTTCAGTATCACGTGTTGGTGGAGCTGCTCAGATTAAAGCAATGAAACAAATTGCTGGTCCTATCCGTGTGGAACTTGCTCAGTACCGTTCACTTGCGGCTTTCGCACAGTTCGGTTCAGACCTTGATGCTGCGACACAAAACGCACTTGCACAAGGTGAGCGTATCATGGAAGTTCTTAAGCAACCACAATACGCTCCAATGTCTGTAGCAGAGCAAGTAATCGTACTATTTGCTGCAACTAGAAAATATCTTTTAGATATTCCAGTAAAAGCTGTTAAAGCATTCGAGAAAGAATTACTTGAATTCGTAAATACAAAATACCCTGAAGTACTTACTGAAGTAGTAGGATCAAAAGGTATCACAAAAGAGCTTGAAGAAAAGCTTACAAAAGTAGTTACAGAATTTAAGGCAGGCTTTAACGCATAAGAACATTTCTTAGCGCTTAGTGGAATTTAGAAGATAGAAAGGGTGCGGCATATGGCGTCTTTACAAGATATTAAAGGACGAATTAAAACAATCAACAGCACCAAACAAATTACCAATGCAATGAAGCTTGTATCTACAGCGAAGCTTACAAAAAGTAAGCAAGCTGTATTTCAAACAAGACCTTTCTTTGACAAAGTACAGACAACTATTATCTCAATTGCCAACAATTCAAAAGGGATGAATACACCTCTTCTGAAGGCAAATGATGTATCAAAAAACGCTTATATCGTTTTAGCTTCTGATAGAGGTCTTGCAGGTGGTTACAATTCAAATATTGTAAAGCTTGCAGTGAAGGATATTGAGAATCCAAATGATGCATATATGATTGCTGTCGGTAAGAAAGCAAAAGAAGGTCTTAAAGTAAGAGGGTTTGAACTTGAAAAAGAGGTACTTGGAGTATCAGCAGACCCTACTTACAAAATTGCAAAAGACATTGCAGATCATGTAATTGAGGTATTTGAAAAAGGTGAGGTAGGAGAAGTACACTTAGCTTACTCAAGATTTAAGTCTACTATCCAGCAAGAACCTACTATGATTCGTCTTTTACCAGTAGATATAGATCAAATGAAACAAGATGGTAAAGAAGAAGGTCCTAAGGACTTACTCCTTTATGAACCATCACAAGAAGAAGTGCTTCGTTACTTGGTACCACATTATGTAGCATCAGTTATATATGGGGCAATGGTAGAAGCAAGTGCAAGTGAACAAGGGGCACGTATGACAGCGATGGATTCTGCTACAGAAAATGCAGATGAAATGATAGGTAAACTCGAGATTGAGTCAAACCGTGCAAGACAAGCAGCGATCACACAAGAGCTATCTGAAATCGTAGGTGGAGCTGAAGCCCTTAAGTAATTAATTAAAAGGAGTGAATGAGTTAATGGCACAAAACATAGGACGTATCGTTCAAATTATCGGTCCTGTACTAGACATTAAGTTTACGCCAGATAACCTTCCAAAACTTTACAACGCTATCAACGTGAAAAAACAAGATGGAGAGATTCTCGTAGTAGAAGTTGCTCAACATCTTGGTGATGACGTAGTTAGATGTATCGCTATGTCAGCGACAGATGGTTTAGTTCGTGGAATGGAAGCAGTGGATACAGGTGCAGCGATTAGCGTACCAGTAGGAAACGAAACACTTGGGCGTATCTTCAATGTAACAGGAGATGCAGTAGATGGTAAGGAAGCACCAAATGTAGAGAAATGGCCTATTCATAGAGCAGCTCCAACATTCGAAGAGCTTTCTACTGAAGCAGAAATTCTTGAGACAGGTATCAAAGTAGTAGACCTTTTATGTCCATACCTTAAAGGTGGTAAAATCGGTCTATTCGGAGGTGCTGGTGTAGGTAAGACAGTACTTATCCAAGAGCTTATCCGTAACATTGCAACAGAGCACGGTGGTTTCTCTGTATTCGCAGGTGTAGGTGAGCGTACAAGAGAAGGTAATGACCTTTTCCACGAGATGACAGATTCAGGCGTTATCTCTAAAACAACAATGGTGTTCGGTCAGATGAATGAGCCACCAGGTGCACGTATGCGCGTTGCCCTTACTGGTCTTACAATGGCTGAGTACTTCCGTGATCGTTCAGGACAAGACGTTCTTCTATTCGTAGATAACATCTTCCGTCTTGTACAGGCTGGTTCAGAAGTATCAGCGCTTCTTGGTCGTATCCCTTCAGCGGTAGGTTACCAACCAACACTTGCTACTGAGATGGGTTCTCTTCAAGAGCGTATCACTTCTACAAACAAAGGGTCTATCACATCTGTTCAGGCTGTATATGTACCTGCCGATGACCTTACTGACCCAGCTCCAGCGACTACTTTCGCCCATCTTGATGCGAAAACAGTTCTTTCTCGTGCACAAGTAGAGCAAGGTATCTACCCAGCGGTAGACCCACTTGATTCTACATCTCGTATCCTTGACCCACAAATCGTAGGTGAAGAGCATTACGAAGTAGCACGTGATGTACAGTCTATCCTTCAACGTTACAAAGAGCTTCAAGATATCATCGCTATCCTTGGTATGGATGAGCTTTCAGAAGAAGATAAAACTGTCGTAAACCGTGCACGTCGTGTACAAAAATTCCTTTCTCAACCATTCTTCGTTGCGGAAGTATTTACAGGTAGTGCAGGTAAGTACGTACCAGTAAAAGAAACTGTACGTGGTTTCAAAGAGATTCTTGAAGGTAAGCATGACAACCTTCCTGAAAATGCATTCTTAATGGTAGGTACGATTGAAGAAGCAGTAGAAAAAGCTAAGACACTATAGGCGGTGGACTATGGCAAATAATAAAATCAACCTTCAAATTATCACGCCATCAAGACTTGTGTTTGATGAGATGGTGGACACTGTAACACTTCGTACACTTGAGGGTGATATGGGTGTATGGTATGACCATGAGCCTGTTGTTACACTACTTTCTTACGGCGTACTTAAGTACAAAGCAGATGGTAAAGTAAACAAAGCTACTATTATGAGTGGTTTTGCTGAAGTAACAGAGGATAAAGTGGTGATTCTTACAGATTCATCAGAGCTTGAACATGAGATTGATGTTGAGCGTGCAAAGGCAGCTAAATCACGTGCTGAAGGACGTACTTCAAGCAGTGACGTAGATGTTATAAGAGCACAAGTTGCTCTTCGTAAGGCTTTAATTAGACTTCAGGTTGCTGAAGGTAAATAAAACAATGGGTGCGTTAGGCTTTAGGGCCTAGCGCACCTTTTTGGTTTTAAGTGAGTGAGGAGGTGTATACGCTCTGCACAAAATAGTCAGTTGTTCTAAAGCTCTAAGTTCATTTTCTTTCATAACAGCGCAAACTCGGCTACGCCTCAAACAGTGCGCTTAAGATCATTACAGAAAATTCACTAAGAACTTTTTACGAACGCCTTCCAATATTTTGTTACGAGCGTATCACCTCCTCCTCGTGTTTTATACCATAAAAATGAATCAGTGAGGTATAAAGCCTACACGCTGGAGTGAGAGAATAAAAAGAGAAAAAATAGATTAACAGCGTTTGGGGATGCGGGATGGTTAGGAGCACTTAAATGTTGAGTGATAGATAATGTGTTTGCCTAGCTTTTCGGCATAGCCTATTTCGCTTTTTACAGATTCACCGATGTAGGTATCGATATCGACAACATAGATGGCGTCACATAAATCAATTTTTTTATAGTGTGCTAAACCCATTTTGTGTATGTCTTCTTGTGTCAGAGGTACATTATGATCATTATAAATGCACTGAAGGACATTGAAATTGTGTTTGCATTGTAAGTTTAAGGCGATTTCTTTCATTTCTTCAGTAAATCGCATGCTTCCACATATGGTGACTGTTTGCATAGTATAATCTCCCTAATTGTATTTTTGTCTTTAGTATAGCAGTTTTAGAAAGGGTATCACAAGTAAGAGTATTAGGGTATAATAGAAAAAATTGCAGAGGCTTACAGGAAGGGGGGATACGTGTGAAAGAGATAGATACACTTGGTGAATTAGAATTTGTACACTATCAATTAGACAAAGCATGTATAAAGCTACAAGAGGTATGTGTATTATACGATGGTCAGGATGATATTATAAGAGATAGCATGATTCGACGTTTTAACATTGCTTATGAGCTTACCCATAAGACGTTGCAGGAGTTTATGAAATTTGAGGGTGTAACTTTAGAAAATAGTTTTCCACGTACGATTTATAAGAAAGCATATGCCAATGGGATGATACAGGATGAGAAATTATGGCTTAGTTTACTAGAGGATAGAAATAAGACATCGCATATGTATAGTGAGAGTCTGGCTGATGAGATTGCAGGGCGCATTAAGGGAAGCTATGTAGGGGCTATTGGATCTTTGGTAGGAACGATAGGAAAATATATAAGTGAGTAGGACGCTAGGATGAACTTAGTGTCTTTATTTTTTGAGGCCTAAGATAAAATGAGAGATAAGAACATAAGAGGTTAGGTTGTTAAAAAGAAGGGGATTGGGGTATAATAGAAAAAAGAGTATAGAGGTGGTGTGGTATGTATCGATTTCCGGTTGTAGTAGAGTGTAAATATGATTTGAGTGGTATTTATCCACCGATGCAGCCTTATGTTAAGAAGCTGATTGAGTGTATACCAGAATATATAGAGAAGCTTATTATTTTTGGTAGTTCAGTGACACTGAGATACGGAGAAGATAGTGATTTAGATGTAATGGTTATCACAAATAGGGGGCAGGAAGAGGTCCTTTTAGAGATATCTAAATGTCTAAGGGGTATAGGTGTATCCGTAGATTTACTTATTAAGAGTAAAGAGGCATTTGAGAAAGAAAGTATAGAAAATCCGAATGGTATATGCGGTGAAGTTTATAAGAAAGGAGTGTGTGTTTATGAAAGGGCTATACGTACTTGCTAAATCAGATTTTGAGTTTGGTAAAGATAGTTACGAGCGTTTGAAGCAGACTACAGACCAATTGTATCTGAATAAAGTAGCCTATTTTATTCAGCAAGCAGTAGAGAAAGTGCTGAAATTTGAATTAGAGCTACACAATATTACGTATCCTAAAACACATGATATTGGTAGACTGATAGACTTGTGTATAGAGAATGAAATTGAAGTACCAGAGAAAATTTCTAGTATGGATAGAGAGATTACAATGTGGTGTACAGCAACGAGGTATGACTGTGATTTTTATGTATCTAAGAGGCACATTGAAGCTGTGATGCTAGCGTTAACAGAATGGTTTAAAGAAATAGATACTTTGTTGCATATTGAAGAGTAAAAAACTATCTAAGTATATAAGTGAGTAAAATACGTTAGGGACACCCTAGCGTATTTTTTATGGAGAGATATACGTGTAGAGAATACAAGCTAGAGATTGTGAAGAAGGGATGAGAGGCATATAATAGAATAAAAGATTAAAAAAAGAGGGTGAAGCTGTGGAGTTAGTACGTGCTACGATGAAAGACATGGGAGCAATAGAAAGATTAGTGAAGCAAGTGATTTTGGAAATTTATCCGAAGTATTATCCTGAGGAAGTGGTAAAAGCTTTTTTGGACTTACATAGGGCTGTGAATATCGGGGGAGATATTGTACAGGAGAGGGTATGGTTGCTTTATGATGAGGGTGTACTTGTGGGGACGGGGACTTGTGAGCATGAGCATATTACGAGGGTTTATGTGTTGCCTGGTTGTCAAGGTAAGGGGTATGGCACTTATATTATGGATGTATTAGAGAAGATGATGCGAGAAAAATATAAGGTAGTAAGTCTGGATACATCGGCACCAGCGCTTGCTTTTTATAAACATAGAGGCTATGAAGTGACTAGGGTGTGTGAATGGCAGGTAGCAGAGGGTGTATCTATGTCTTATGAGATTATGGAAAAGCGATTTGAAGAAGAAAAAGAACAAATGAAGTTAAAATTATTAAGTGAACAATTCTCAGTATGTAAGATAGCAGATGTGG
>JBOFIT010000019.1:0-2759 GCA_051650305.1 Cellulosilyticaceae bacterium | reverse complement strand
CTGAGTTTTGAAAATGAATTAACATTGCTAGGTGAAGCTTTAACGGCTGGTGATGGCAAGGCTATCGAAGAAGGATGTAAGAATCTGGCGACTTTAGAAAGTGCTATCATCGAGGAAAGTAAGCAAGAGATTGCTGCATTACGAACGGAATTAGAAGCGAGAGATACAAGTAGAGCACTAACTGGGGAAATGCTGATACTTGATGGCTTTAGGCTACAAGTGGAAGAGGCATTGAACAAGGAGGATTACCCTGGGGCACTGGAGGCGCTGAAAGAGTGGAAAGCACTTATACAGGTCGTAGATGCCAATAGTGACTATGAGCTTACGGTGAGGCAAATGGATGTATCGGAGTATCCTAAAGTAAAGGTGTATATTAGCCTTGAGAATATCTACACAGGAGAAACGGTAGCAAACTTGAAACCTGCTCAGTTTTATTTAGCGGAAGAGATAGGCGGCACAGGTATTTACCAAGAGAAAGCTTTATCCAAACTCGTTCAGCTAGATGAACTGGAGGCACTGAATGTGTGTATGGTGGCGGATGTAAGTGGGAGTATGATGGGGGAGCCTATCTATACCCTTAAAGACGTCATGACACGCTTTGCCAATACGGTGCAATACGGGATAGGTGACAAGGTGAGTCTCATAAGCTTTGCTAATTCGGTCTACGTGGAAAGTAACTTCACCTCTAATGGTGCACAAGTCACAGGTGCCATACAAAATATGGAGCTTGGCGATATGACTGCTTTTTATGATGCACTGTATACAGCTATTAACTATACCATCGCCCAACAAGGTGCCAAGTGCATCATTGCTTTTACAGATGGGATGGATAACTACAGCCAGTGTACACCAGAAATGGTGACAGCCCTTGCCAATCGTTATGGTATTCCAATCTATATTATAGGTGTAGGGGATAGCATCGATGAAGGGATTATGCATTATATAGCAGATAGTACCGGAGGGTTTTACCGAAGTGTGTATAGCATCGATTCGATGGCAGAGATTTATAGTACCATTTATCGTAAGCAAAAGGAGATGTATGTGGCAGAGTATGAGACGGATTTAGCCAAGGAGGATACCCTTTCACATGCGTTGTATATGGCTTATGCAGACCGCAATGTGGTGGCTAGAAATGAGTATTATTATATACCTGCTATACTTAAAGAAGGCATAGAAGGTGGCGCGAAGCTTTTCGTGGATGGGTTTGTGATTTATGATAGTGATAGTAGGTACTTAACCATTGCAGATTTAGAAAGGCTGACTTCAGAGGAACTACGTCTTGCACGTAATGAGATCTATGCACGTAAGGGACGCAAGTTTGTGGACCAAGCGTTGCAGACGTACTTCAATCAGTGTAGTTGGTACATGGGAAGTGTAGAGGCCAGTGATTTTAAAGAGGATATGCTGAATGATTATGAGAAGGCCAATGCATACTTTATTAGAGATTATGAACGGTTAAGAAATGGTGAATAGGAGGCACTAAGGATGGGGAGTAAACGAGGGATAATAGGTGGCGGCTTGCTGATGGGTATCTTGATAGGAGTCCTACTGGTAGTAGGAGGGAGCTTGCTGCTAGAGAGACAAAAGGAATTAAGTGACTATACGGCTAGTGAAGCTACTGTGGCAGAGGAAAGTGAAAGTGCCACAAGTAGCGACGTGAAGGGTGGCGGAGAAGATAAGGTGACCACAGGAAGCGACGTGAAGGTGGCAGGGATAGATGTAGATGAAGTGGTCACAAGTAGCGACGTGAAGGGTGGCGGAGAAGATAAGGTGACCACAGAAAGCGATGTGAAAGTGGCGGTAGAAGGTAAAGTGACCACAGGAAGCGACGTGAAGGTGGCAGCGGAAGATGAAGTGACCACCAGTAGTCAGGTGAAAGGCAACGGAGAAGTGACCACCGGTAGCAAGGTGGTGCAAGGTAACGGTAAGGTGGTATGCATCGACCCAGGGCATCAGGCGAGGGGCAATAGTAATCAAGAGCCCATAGGACCTGGAGCTACCAAGACAAAGGCGAAGGTATCTTCTGGTACAGCAGGGAGAGCCAGTGGCTTGGCAGAATACGAGCTCAACCTGATGGTGGCACAGCAGTTGCAGGAAGCACTAGAAGCTAAGGGGTATACTGTCTACATGACTCGTGAGACCCATGATGTCAACATCAGCAACAAAGAGCGGGCAGATATGGCTACAGCGTGGAAGGCAGATATCTTTGTGCGTATCCATGCCAATGGTGACGGGAGTGGGCAGCAGATGGGGATGATGACCATCTGCCCTACTGCCAGTAGCCCCTATGTACCAGAACTGTACACAGACAGCCAGAAGCTTTCTGCCTATATGCTAGAGGCAATGCTAGAAGAGACAGGGGCCAAAAGCAAAGGCATCTGGGAGACGGATACCATGAGCGGCATCAATTGGTGCCAAACGCCTGTGACCATTGTCGAGATGGGCTTTATGACGAATAAAGAAGAAGACCTTTTGATGGCAACCCCTGAGTACCAACGTAAACTCGTAGATGGCATGGTAAAGGGGATCGAGAAGTACTTTGAGTAGAGGTCGTCAAAAGAGAAGAATTTTTAACTTGTCTAATGAGTGAAATACTTGATATACTAAGTTTAAAAGAGCTGATTTTACGTACTTAAAAATATAAGCATGTAGAGAAGAGAATGAGGTTAATAGATGGACAAGGAAAGAGTAAAGCTAGATGAGGTACTAAAGTTTTTGTTTTCTACATCGAATAAAGTATTAGTCAAGTTGCTGAATGG
>JBOFIT010000018.1:0-7675 GCA_051650305.1 Cellulosilyticaceae bacterium | reverse complement strand
TGATAGGAATGAATGTAGAGGAACTGATTGAATTAATAAAGTTCAACCGTTGCAACTCTTATTTATCTATGATAGAATAGTATAGCAATTATAGAATAAGCACGCGTAGTTCAGCTGGATAGAGCGTCTGACTTCGGATCAGAATGTCGTGGGTTCGAATCCTACCGCGTGCGTATAGAGAAGAGGTAACCTTTGTAAACATACAAAGGTTACCTCTTCTTTTTTGTATGAAAGTAAAAGAATAGGTATAATAATTCAAACTTTATTGAAAAAGATAAAAAGTTGTAATAAAATAAACACAAAGGCTTTAGTAGAAATAAGAAGGGAAAATAGGTCGCATGATTATACTACTTGTTATTATTAGTATTTTACTCATCATAACCCTTATTGCTTTAGACCAAACCCATAAGAGATCAAAAGCCAAATTAGAACGTATGCAGCGGGTGTGGCAGATAGGAACTAAGTTCAATAAGGATATCAATTTCAATCGTCTCGTACATAAAATCATTGAGTCTGCGAAAGAAGAATTGCAAGCAGAAACGTCCTTTCTTTATTTGATAGATAAGGAAAGACAGGAACTTTATTCGGAAGTAGCCATAGGACCTAAGGGGAACTATGATCATAAAGAGATTATCAAAATAGGAGAAGGCATTGCTGGCTATGTAGCGTTAAAAGGCGTTGTCTTAAACATAAAAGACATTAAGAAACATATGCACTTTGATGCAGAGAGGCTTATAGCAGAACGCATAGGGATTAAAGAAAAGGCCATCCTAACTATACCTGTAAGTAGTGAGGGAGAGGTTATAGGGGTTCTTCAATTTATCAATAAAGCGCAAGGCGGCGTGTTTAGCAAAGATGAAGAAAAACTTATGGAGCTACTTGTAGAGATGCAAGTGGTGAATAGCTTGCAAAAAGCGAGGATGTATCAGCAGCTGAAGATTACATTGGTAGATTCCATTAAAACATTAGCAACTGCAATCGATGCAAAAGATAAATATACCATAGGGCACTGTCAAAGGGTCGCACAATATGCGAAGTGGATAGGGGAAGACTTAGGTATGGAGTATGAGGAAGTAGAAGACTTAGAGTTTGCAGCAATCCTCCATGATGTAGGTAAGATAGGCATTAGTGATGCCATCCTTAATAAAGCAGACCACTTAACAGATGAGGAATATGAACTTATAAAAACACACCCAGTTTTGGGAGCAGCTATCTTACAAGAAATCACCACACTCAAGACAAATATTATAGAAGGTGCAAAATATCATCATGAAAGATATGACGGTACAGGGTATTGTGAAGGGCTTAAGGGAGAAGCGATACCTCTATTTGCAAGGATTATTGCTATTGCAGATGCATATGATGCAATGGTTGGCGAGCGTATCTATAGAGAAGGGTGTTCAGTAGAGCGGGCTATAGGGGAACTTAAGATAGGTGCACAAAAACAATTTGATGCGAAACTTGTAGAAGTATTCATCCAAAGATTAGAAAAAAACGCTTTTGTAGAATAAAGGCGTTTTTTTGTGGAAAAAAATGAGAGTACTTGGAAATCTAAGCTAAAAGCTGTATAATGAGGAAAGAATACAGTGTCCAGAAAGGCAGAGAAAGAAAGGAATATAAAATGGCTAAATATACATATGCATCATCACGACGAAGAGTTAATCACAGAGGTATTGCAGCTATTTTAGTAGGGATAGCAGTAGTGTGTGTAGGCGTTACGGCTACGAGTAGATATTTAACAACAAAAAATATCAAAAATGCTGAAATAAGTATAGAGCAAATGGAAAAAGACAAAATAAAACTACAAGAAGAATTAGAGGCGTTAGAAACAACTACAAAAGCACTTGAAGATGAGGCAACTGCGTTAGAAGAAGTGTTATGGAGATACGAACCAGTAGTGATTCCAGATAGTATGAAATAGTAAATGTAGAAGGAAAAGGTGAAAGCGATGAGCTACAATAGAAGAAAAAGCGGAATAGGCGTAACAGTTGCCCTTGTAGGACTAGCAGTAGCATTACTAGCAACTACAGGTTGGATTGGTATAAAAAATAAAGAGCAAAAAGAAAACTTAAAGACAATAGAAGAAAAAGCCTCTACATTAGAAGCATCTAAGGATCAACTTACAGAACAAGTAGGAGCGATCAAAGAAAAGAATGAGCAACTTACAAAACAAATCGAAGAATTAAACGCAGAAGTCAATAAGCTTAAAGCGCAAGGTGTAAATGTGGAAGTCGTATCTGATGAGGATGAAGCCAATAAGAAAATTGCTTACCTCACATTTGATGATGGTCCAAGTCATAATACCATTAAAATTCTAGATTTTCTTAAAGTAAATAACATTCAAGCCACATTCTTTGTATTAGGTAAAGAAGGCTATGATGATGTATATAAGCGTATCGTAGAAGAAGGACATACATTAGCCCTACATTCAGATACACATGATTATGCAGAGATTTATCAGACAGTAGATACATTTATGACAGATATTGAATCGTTATCTGATCAAATGCAAGAACTTACAGGCGTAGTATCTAAAGTACTACGTTTCCCAGGTGGTTCAAATAACCGTGTAAGCCATCGCTATGGTGGTAGTGATCTGATGAGTAAGATCATCCCAGCCATGGAAGCAGAAGGCTATGTGTACTTTGACTGGAACGTAGATTCACAAGATGCAGCTAAAGGTTTACAAGATAAAAACGTTATTGTAAATTCAGTTCTTAGCCAAGCAAAATACCAAAAGAATGCCGTCATTCTTATGCATGATGCAGCAGCTAAGACAACAACAGTAGATGCATTACCTGAAATAGTAGAAGGACTTAAAGCGCAAGGATTTGTATTTAGAGGGCTGACAGTAGAGTCTGCACCAGTACAATTCAAATAAAAAGAGATAGAAAAAAACCGCCCATCGTGTATGTGGCGGTTTTTTGAGTTAACATAAATGTATAGGTTTGTGCTGTTAAATTATAATATAAGTTAAAAATGATTGCAAGAAAAATGTGAATATTATACGCGTGGCTTTTTTTGAGCACCGATAAAAAATAAAGCAATTGTATTCATACCAGCATGAGAACCAATGGCAGGACCTATGTAATTGATGGTGATATCCGTAACGCCGCATTCATCTTTTAGAAGTGACGCCACAAAGTTTGCATCTTCTAAAGCATCACCATGAGAGATCATCACAGGCTGATTCGAGTCAGTAGCTAAATCACGGAAGTGATCTACCAAGCCACGGAGCGCTTTTTTTCGACCTCTGTACTTGGCATAAGGTGCCAGGTGGCCTTCGGTATCTACGTAAAGTAACGGCTTGATTTGCAGTAGGGAACCTACTAAAGCAGCACTCGCAGAAAGTCTACCACCTCGGTGAAGATGGCCTAAGTCATCTACGGTAAAGACGTGAACCAGCTGGTCTTTCGTGGTCTCGATGAAGTCTACGACTTCTTTAGAAGAATGGCCAGCCGTACGCATATTAACGGCGTAGTTAATGAGAAGCCCACAGCCGCTTGAAGCCGCAAGGGTATCGATAATAGTGATGTCAGCCTCAGGATAAACCTCTAAAACTTCAGTACGTGCAAGGCAGGCAGCTTGATAGGTGCCACTTAGTCCAGAAGAGAATGCGAGATAAATCACAGGTGTACCAGCTTCCGCCCAAAGTAGGAATTGCTCTTTGAAGGCAAGTAAGTTTACTTGAGCAGTAGTAGGTAAAGAGCCTTGACGAAGCTTGCTATAAAAATCTTGATGACTACAGGTAATGCCTAGGTCATCAGGTATTTCATTGCCATCTAACTGTACAAGAATATGAAATAAATGAATATGATGTTGTTGTATGTATTGCGGGGATAAATCACAGTTAGAGTCAGCAGCAATAATAAAAGACATAGTTGTCCCTCCTTTAAATAGATTTACACACTTATTATACTACTATTTCCAAAAAAAGAATAAAATTTGTGAAAAAGAAAAAACTATCCTTATTCAAATAAGGAAGGGGACGATTATTTATGCAACAGTATCAATGTGGGTATTGCGGTTATGACATGACGGGTGTTGAGAGATTTTCAAATACACTAGACACCATGATGTTACAACATTTTGATGGGGTGATGCCAATAGGTGTCCAAGGTCTTTATGACACCACAGCTAGCAATTCTGTGAAATGTCCAAAGTGTGGACGGGCAGGGTACTGGGTGAACCCGATGTAAATGAAAGGGTGGTTACCATGGTGTTTTGGTAGTCACCTTTTCATACATAGAAAGAGAAAACGTATTTTCTAAATAGGGGTAGAATATATTAAATAGAAGGAAATGGAAACATATTGGGAGAAGGACATACTTGCAAGGGGTGTTTGAGGTATGTATAATAAAATATAAGCTATGGAGAGGAGGAATGAAAATGGAATCTCCACTAAGAACCATAGGGTTTTCGAAGTTAGAAGATACCTATACATTAGAAGATATATTATCGGATGTGTTGGAAAAGCCAACCTTCCAAAAAGCAATGCAACTAGACGATAAACATTTATTAGCAGAATACATTAAGCAAGTAGCACCAAATACATATGTTATGGCGAGAGTAGCAGTAAAGAAAAGTAAGAAAAATCCTAAGCTAGATGTATATGATTGTGAACCATATGTGATAGCAGATAAGGATATGAAAGTAATAGATGTAGAAATAGAAGGTGTAGATGATACAAGTGCCTACTACGTGATCTGCGAAGAAAAAGAAACGGGTATGCAATTAATCTTCTGGCTACAAAACGTCGTAGAATATCTAGAAGAGAGAAAGCAAAAGAAAGTATGCACACATGTAAATGTAGCAGCACTGGCATCAGAAGGTACCATCGTATTGCCGATACAAAAAGATGAGGAAGAGGAAAGCTTCGAGAAAGAAGAACGTGAAAAACTCAGACTTATGCTCCAAAGAATGAAAGAAGGCGATACAGAGGCCAAAGAAATACTGGAAAAAGAAGAACGAGAAATGGATAATCAGCTAAAGGAACGCTTAAAAGAAGAAGACTTCTTATCAATTATGAGCGGGTACTTTATTCCAGTAACTTTAGAAGATGCTACGTATGCCATATTAGGTGAGATCATAAGAATCCAAGAAAGATGTAATGAAGACACCAAGGAAGAGATGTACGTCTTTACATTAAGTGTCAACGATATGCCTTTAGAGATTATGATTCATAAAGATACATTGGTGGGTATGCCAAGTATAGGGATGCGCTTTATGGGCACATGCTGGTTACAAGGCAAAGTCATTATGGCGTAAAAACAAAAAAGAATGCAACCCGTTTGTGAATAAACGGGTTGCATTCTTTTTTATTTGAAACTATTCATCTTGATTCAGGACGAGATATGATCCGTGAAGTACTTGGATGATATTAAGCAAGTGGTCTGAAATACGCTCAATATCTATAAGCATCTGACTATAAGCAAATGAAGATTCAGCACTGCATAATTGCTTATTCATCCTAATCATAAGATTCGCTCTGAACTCTTCATTCATCATATCAATCTGATCTTCCGCATAAGAAATAGACTTCAAGTCTTCAGAGAGATGTTCGATCTTTGCTTTATGAATAATATCGAAGCTGTTTGAAAGAATAGCATGCATCTCAGTGAGTTCTTGGATAGCGGCATCCGAAAGATGAATACCTTGCTCACGAATGATTTGGATATCTTCAAAAATATTAAAAGCATGGTCCCCAATGCGTTCGATATCAGCAGTCAATTTAAAAAGCGAACTCAAGGTTTTAGCATCTGATTCAGAAGAACTGTAAGAAGAAACTCTAGCAACATAATGGGTTATTTCTGTATTAAGAGTATCTAAGTAACGTTCATTTTCGATGATAGATGCTTGATCCAAAGCTTTATTATAAAGAAGTGCATAAAAAACTTTTTGGAAGTTTGCATTGGCAAGATTAAACATATGATACACTTCTTTTGTAAGTTGAGTAGTAGCAATAGCGATAGACCCCATGTTATGTTCATCTACAAAAACTAAATGTTTGAGATTTGAGGATTTTTCTTCGCCAGGTAAAATCTTTGTAGCAAGCTTTACAAGGTGCATACCAAAAGGAAGAAGTATTAAGGTTGTGACGATATTAAATAAAGTATGCATATTGGCAATTTGAGAAGCGACATTAGTCGGTGCAGTTGCGATAATCCAGTCAGTAAGAGGCGTTAGCATACAGAGCGGTACAAAGATGAGTGTACCGATAATGTTAAACATAAAGTGGATAATGGTCGTACGCTTAGCGTTTTTGTTTGTACCAATAGAAGCAAGAAGAGCAGTAATGCAAGTACCAATATTTTGACCGAATAAGACATAGACAGCACTACCTAGACCGATGACACCAGTAGAGGCAAGAGCTTGCAAGATACCAATGGAAGCAGAAGAGCTTTGAATAACAGCAGTGAAAAGTGCACCAGCAAGAATGCCTAGGAGAGGATTCTGGAAGCTAGTCATAAGATGAGCAAAAGCCTCAGAGTCACGAAGTGGTGACATGGCATCACTCATCAAATTCATTCCTAAAAATAAAATACCAAGACCGGCGATGATCTCCCCGATACAATTGGTTTTCTTATTTTTAAAGAAAACTACCATGACGACACCTATAAAGGCAAAAATAGGCGCTAAGGCACCCACATCTAGGGCAATCAGCTGACCGGTAATCGTCGTACCAATATTAGCCCCCATAATAATCCAGACAGCTCTAGATAAAGACATAAGACCAGAGTTAACAAAACCAACGACCATAACTGTGGTTGCAGAAGAACTTTGGATAATCGCAGTGATGACAGCACCAACGACTACACCTAGAATACGGTTAGACGTAAGCTTTTCTAAAATAGTTTTTAGCTTATTCCCCGCAGCAACCTCTAGCCCAGTACTCATCATTTTCATACCGTATAAAAATAAACCTAATCCTCCAAACAACATTAAAATATCTGACGATGTCATGATATCCTCCCCTTAAAATATGTAGTAAAATTAAGCTCATTATAGCATGTAAAGAGATTGAGTATTTAAAATATACTAATGTTTAACGTAGATTTAACATAGCATAAAGAAAACATAACATAAGGGTGATATACTAAAAGATTAAAAAGAAAAAAATAAATATCTAAATAAAATACAATCCTTAACAATATTGACGTATATCAAATAAACGCGTAAAATATAAGCATATGCATCTGTAGCTCAGGGGATAGAGCGTCGGTTTCCTAAACCGTGCGTCGTAGGTTCGAATCCTATCAGGTGCAATGAAATGAGACTCGTAAGTTATTGACTATCAATGGCTTGCGAGTTTTTGTTATATGTAAGAAAATAATGAGCATTTTCAAGTAGTATTAGGTAATTGCTATTAACCGTCGTCGATACGACGTCGCGAGGTCGACGTGAACATCGGTTTAAAACAACCAAAAGGAATTGATTAAGATAAGTTTAGGAGTATATAATATAATTAAGTAGAACTAAAGGAAGTGTTAGGAAAGGAGCAATAAATGATGCAAACAACAATACAGCACCACAACTTATATCAAGAGTTTATTGGTTATTCATATGAGGAGCTTCAAGAGCTTTTTAAAGAATCTAAAACTAAGGAAGAGCAAGACTTTTACATGACATTAGCAAATTTGTTACTTAAGAAGAAGCAGAAGAAGATTATAGAAAG
>JBOFIT010000017.1:0-13425 GCA_051650305.1 Cellulosilyticaceae bacterium | reverse complement strand
TTCCTTGCTACCAATAAAGATGCAAGTTCAAAGTACGTCAAGATCCTTAACTTCGACAGTGAAACCAATCGTTTTGCAGTAGGTGTCAACTTACAGTTTGGCAAAGTTGTATACTTTGAGTTTGCACCTCTTTCACTTTTTGAACAGCAGTAAATAAAAGAGAGTATAGCGCCGCTATGCTCTTTTATTTATTGCTATTTTATTGTATAGTTAATTTAGATTCGTTTAGAGGGGGAAGATATCACATGCAATGTCCAATCTGTCGTACACCACTCCATGGTGAAAAATTCTGTCCTGAATGTGGGCAGGCTATTACTTATGAAGGAATGCCAGCACCACCTATTCAGCGTTCTTATGTACCAACGTATACACCTATTCCTGATGCCGTTAAGAAGTTCAACTGGGCTGCCTTCACACTGTCCTTTAACATGGCTTGGGGCATCGGTAACAGATGCTACTTGCCTTTCCTTTGCCTCATCCCATACTTCAACCTTGTATGGTGCTTCGTTTGTGGCTTTAAAGGCAACGAATGGGCTTGGAAAAATGGTAACTATAAGCCTGAAGACTTAGAGAAGTTCTTGACCATCCAAAACACTTGGAATCGTGGTGGAATTGCTCAATTTATCTTCGCGGCAATAGGTTTTGTACTTGCCATCATCATTAACATTTTCTTTTTGGCACTTACACCAGCACTATTTTACTAATATAGGGGGGATTTTCGATGCAATGCTTAAAATGTCAGACTTCACTTAATGGAAGTGAATCTTTTTGTCCGAGCTGTGGTGCCTTTATTGAGCATTTACCAGCTGTTCCGACCACACCTTCATCATCTACTACCACTTCTACATACTTTGATGGTATGGTGCCTGATGAAATCAAAAAATGGAACTGGGGTGCTTTTATGTTCCAAGGTATTTGGGGAATCGGTAACTATGCTTACTTAGCACTTTTATGTTTTATTCCTATCTTTAATTTTATCTGGATGTTTGTCTGTGGTTTTAAAGGTAATGAATGGGCTTGGAAAAGTGGCAAATTTACTAAGCTAGATGATTTCTTAGCAACCCAAGAAACATGGAACCGTGCCGGTCGTATATGCTTTTTCATTGCTTTAGGCATCGTTGCTTTTTATCTTATTATCTTTACCTTTGTGATTGCATGCATCAGTGCATCTTTATAAAAAGAGGTGGTAGCCCGCTTGGGGTTGCCACCTCTTTTCGTTAAGCCATTTCTTTTCTTGTTTGTATTACTTTTTGTTGTACATCTTGTGGTGCTTCTTCATAACGTTCAAAGCTATAAGAAAGCTCACCTCTACCTTGTGTCATAGAACGTAGATCTGTACCATAACGATAAAGCTCTGCCATCGGTACTTCCGCTATGATGACTTGCTTTTTGTTTTTAAGCTCCATGCCTACTAGTCTACCACGGCGTTTCTTCATATCTCCCATGATATCCCCTGTATACTCATCTGGTATTGTAATTTCCACATGTGCAATCGGTTCTAGGATAGTTGGGCTCGCTTTGATGATGCCTTCTTTAAAGGCCATGGTGGTTGCCATCTTAAAGGCCATCTCTGATGAATCGACTGGATGATAAGACCCATCTAGAAGCACTGCCTTCACCCCTACTACTGGGTACCCTGCCAAGACCCCTCGTGTCACACATTCTTCTAAGCCTTTTTCCACTGCTGGGAAATACTGTCTAGGTACAGAACCACCAAATACTTTTTCTTCAAAGACATAAGGAAGCTCTAAGTCGCCTGATGGTTCAAAAGCCATGACTACATCACCGTACTGACCATGACCGCCAGACTGCTTCTTGTGTTTGCCACGTACTTGCATCTTCCCTTTGATGGTCTCACGATAACGCGTGGTAGGCACTTCTAAGCGCACATCTACTTTAAACTTATCTTTTAGCATACTTACAATGGTATCTAGATGCTGCTCACCTATGCCATAAATCACGGTTTCTCTCGTTTCTTTGTCGTATTCGGTATAGAAGGTGCGGTCTTCTGCACTGAGCTTACCAAGTGCCTGAGACATCTTCTCTTCATCACCTTTTCCGAGTGGGAAAATCGCTAGTTTAACATAAGGCGTTGGGAAATCCACCGCTTCATAAGTGACAGGGTTATTCTTATCACATAAGGTATCACTGGTATTGACTTCTTTGAGTTTTGCAACGGCACCTATATCCCCTGCTTGAAGTTCATCTACTTCTTCTTGCTCTTTGCCACGTAGCACATACAAGTGGGCAAGTTTTTCTGTGTCTTCGGTACGCATATTCATCAAGATGTCATCACGTTTAACGACACCTGTACGTACTTTAAACATAGAGAACTTTCCGATAAAAGGATCTACCATGGTTTTAAAGATGAAAAGTGACGTAGGGTCAGTGCCTTTACATGGATTCACCGCTTCTTGTGGTGAAGGGAATGAACGCATCATATTATCCATAAGGGTTCTCACCCCGTTACCATCTACTGCACTACCACATAATACAGGTACAATACTACCTTCAAGTACCCCTACCTTTAACGCGTTTTCAATCTCTTCTACCGTTATTTCTTCTTCCGCAAAGTATTTTTCCATCAACACTTCATCTGTCTCAGCCACTGCCTCTAGAATCATGGTACGTACTTTTTCGATTTCTTCTTCATAACCACTTGGAATCGCACATTCGATGACCTTATCCCCTTCAAAACGACGCCCCACCATCTTAGCAACGTGGATATACCCCACATACTTCTCATCTTCAAACCAAGGCACTTGAAGAGGGGCAATGCTGGTACCAAACTTTTCTTTACAATCCTCTAAGAGCTTATCAATATCGACGTTTTGGGCATCCATCTCTGAAATAAAAATCATCTTTGGAACGCCTGCTTTTTCAGCTACTTCCCATGCTTTTTCCGTGCCTACTTCAATTCCTGATGATGCACGCATCACAATGAGGGCTGCATCTGCCACACACATGGCTTCTCTCACACCACCTATAAAATCAAAGTATCCTGGTGTATCTAATAAATTTATCTTATGATCTTTCCACTCGATAGGAACGAGAGACGTACGGATAGAGATTTTTCTTTTGATTTCTTCTGTATCAAAATCGCTTGTCGTATTACCGGCTTCTACTTTGCCGCGTCGTGTTGTAGCCCCTGAAATGTATAGCATGGCTTCTGTTAATGTTGTCTTACCACACCCCCCATGCCCAAGTAATGCAATGTTTCTGATTTTACTGGTTTCGTATACTTTCATACTAACTACCTCCTAGGGATAAGATCAATTCTTATATATAATATTTTCCATAAAAGTCATAAAAATTCCTCTTTTTTTAGAAAATATTTATGCTATATGACCAAATATTGTATAAGCAGAATGATAAATATAAATATTTGTCCTTTATTTTATATGCTAGGATTTCGTCAAAAATGCTAAATTTCCAAAGAAAAAAGACATCCTTTCGGATGCCTTTATGCGTAGAGTGGGTATTTGCTTACTAATGTTTCAACTCTTGCTTTACAAGTTTCTTTATTGCCTTCGAAGTCTTTAAGTGCAAGGTAGATAATCTCTGCAATCTCATCCATATCGTCTTCCTTCATACCTCTCGTTGTAACCGCTGGTGTTCCTAGACGAATACCACTTGTTATAAATGGACTTGCTGGGTCAAATGGAATGGTATTTTTATTACAGGTGATACCGATCTCATCTAATAAATGCTCTGCTTCTTTACCTGTAACACCCATGCTACGTACATCAACGCACATTAAGTGGTTATCTGTACCGCCTGAAACAAGGTTTAAGCCTCTGTCCATCAGACCTTTAGCAAGCATTTTTGCATTACTGATAATTTGTCGTTGGTACACTTTAAAATCATCTTCTAATGCTTCTTTAAAGCTTACAGCTTTGGCTGCGATCACATGCATTAAAGGTCCACCTTGAATTCCAGGGAAGATGGCTTTATCAATCTTAGCCGCATGCTCTTCTTTGCATAAGATCATACCACCACGAGGTCCACGTAAAGTCTTATGTGTGGTTGTGGTTACAAAGTCTGCATAAGGTACAGGGTTTGAATGAAGCCCTGCTGCCACAAGACCTGCAATATGAGCCATATCTACCATAAGGTAAGCCCCTACTTCATCTGCAATAGCCTTGAACTTTGCAAAGTCAATCTCTCTTGCATAAGCACTTGCCCCTGCAATAATCATCTTTGGTTTGCCTTCTAAAGCTTTTTCACGTACGATGTCATAATCAATGCATCCTGTCTCAGCACTTACTTCGTAAGAAATAATATTGTAATGCTTGCCTGAGATATTTACTGGGCTACCGTGTGTTAAGTGACCACCATGACTAAGGTTCATCCCCATCACAGTGTCACCTGGTTTAAGTACTGCAAAGAATACTGCTTGGTTTGCCTGAGAACCAGAGTTTGGCTGTACATTGGCATGGTCTGCACCAAAAAGTTTTTTTGCACGTTCTCTTGCTAAGTCTTCTACTTGGTCTACGACTTCACATCCACCGTAGTAACGCTTGCCTGGATAACCTTCTGCGTATTTATTTGTAAGAGTACTTCCCATAGCTGCCATTACAGCTTCACTTACAAAGTTCTCAGAGGCGATCAGCTCTATTTTTGTTTGTTGTCTACTTGTTTCTTCTTGTATAAGTTCAGCGATTTCTTCGTCTACTTGTTTCAGAACTTCCATTGTATACATTGTTAACACCTACTTTCATTTCTTTAAGTTTATCATAATACACTTACACTTGTTTGTATAGTATTTTCGAATATTTTTGATTATTCTTTTCTAAATATTCGGAATCACTTATTCAAGTAAGCTTCATACCCTTTACGTAATGCTTGCTTATTCATTTCAATGGTGTGCTTTGGTACTGTGATTTCGATGATTTTTTCCCATTCTTCTAAAGCATCTCCCACATAAGCTGCATAAGCACCTATCATGATAATGTTCACCACACGTACACTTCCTAGCTCATTGGCAATGCTTAGCGCATCGATAAGGCAAGTATCTTTTGCGACTGCTTTTAATTCTTCCTCTACATTGGCTGGGTAGTCACAGTCTTTCATAACGACTGGCATCGGATCGATACGTTGTGTATTAACGATCAGTACACCGTCCTCTTTAAGGTAGTGACTATAGCGAAGTGCTTCTAACTTTTCGAATGCAAAGATAATATCTGCTTCACCCACTTCTACAAGTGGTGAATACACTTTCTCACCATAGCGTACTTGCATCACAACGCTTCCGCCTCTTTGTGCCATACCATGCACTTCACTCATCTTTACATCATGGCCTTTTGACATCGCATAGTTTCCGATAATGCGACCTGTCAAAAGTGTTCCTTGTCCACCTACTCCTACGATTAGTATATTTTTAGTCATTTTAGTTACCTCCTTTAGCAATGGCATGCTTTGGACAAATAGACTGGCATAAGCCACAGCCTGCACATAACGCTTCATTGATTGCCGCATGTCCTTCTTCTTTTACAATGGCAGGACAGCCTAATTTACTACAAAGTCCACAGTTTGAACATGCATCTTCATCTACTTTTAGAGTTGCCCACTTCTCTTTAATGAGTAGTTTACATGGTGCTTTCGTAATGATGACAGATGGTTCTTTTCTAGCCGTTTCTTCTTTAAGTGCCTTCTCCACTGCTTTCATATCATACGCATCCACTGTTACCACATGCTGTACCCCTACTGCTTTACAAAGGGTTGGGATATCTACACATGCTGTGATTTCCCCTTTTAAAGTCTTTCCTGTAGCTGGGTGATTTTGATGTCCTGTCATACCTGTGGTCGAGTTATCTGCAATGATCACTGTTGAAATCCCTTGATTATACACCACATTCATCAGTCCTGTGACACCTGAGTGCATGAATGTAGAATCACCAATAATCGCTACTGTATTGCCCATCTCTTCTTGGCCACGCGCTTTCTCAAAGCCATGGCTCATACCGATACTTGCGCCCATACAGACACAGGCATCCATGGCACCATGTGGCTTTGATGAACCAAGTGTATAACATCCGATATCACCTAGTACACGGTATTTGTGCTTGGTGAGCATGGTATATACGCTACGGTGTGGACATCCTGGACATAAAACCGGTGGACGTACTGGTAGTTGCTTTGGTGCACGCACTTCTTGCTGAATACCACCTATTTGCTTGCGAATATGGGCTACTGTGATTTCCCCTTGTCTTCCGAAAAGTGCTTTACCTGTGGCTTCGATGCCCATTGCTCTCACTTGCTCTTCAATGACAGGCTCTAACTCTTCTACTATGTATAAGGTATCTACTTTACTTGCAAAGTTCTGAATGATTTCTTTTGGTAGTGGGTTCACCATATCAAGCTTTAGGATATTGGCTTCAATGCCACTTTCTTTTACATACTGGTAGCATACACCACTGGTAATAATCCCCACTTTGCTTCCCACATTTTCTTCTTTGTATAAGCCTAATGTTGCGATATCTTTCGCAAGCTTTTCCATACGTTTTTCCACGACGATATGACGTGGCTTTGCGTTACCAGGTGTCATAACATACTTAGGAATATTCTTTTCATAAGGCTTTAAAGTAAAGTCTTTCTTTTCTCCTAACTCTACGATGCTTTGTGAGTGAGAAACGCGAGTCGTTAAGCGTATAATGATTGGTGTATCATAGGCTTCACTAAGTTCCATCCCTTGAATGACGAACCGTCTACACTCTTCACTGTCTGCTGGTTCCAGTACAGGTACATTAGCTGCACGTGCAATCATACGTGTGTCTTGCTCGTTTTGAGAACTATGCATCCCTGGATCATCTGCTACAAAAACAACTAACCCTGCATTCACGCCTGTATACGCTACCGTGAAAAGTGGATCTGCTGCTACGTTTAACCCGACATGCTTCATGGCTACAACTGAACGTGCACCACCTATGGCACTTCCTATTGCTACTTCCATTGCTACTTTTTCATTGGGTGCCCATTCTGCATAGATGTTATCGTATTTGGCAATAAATTCTGTAATTTCTGTACTCGGTGTCCCTGGATAAGCAGATGACACAGTCGCACCTGATTCATAGACCCCTCTTGCAAGAGCTTCATTTCCAAGCATTAATTTTTTCATATTATCCCCCTTTTTTGTTTGTTTTATATTCTTTTTTGAATTGTTACTTAATATTAACATCATTATTCTGGATTTTTCAAGTATTTACAGACATTTTTATGCTTTTCTCTTGTAATCCTTTCCTTTGCCTTTACATCCCACTTTCATGACTGTATACTTATGTTAAATATTCTTATGACTTACGAGGAGCGCTATGAACGAAAATTTACTTTCAGAATCTATACTTTTTTTTGCTGTCCGTGTAGGTGAAATCATGCTCAAAAGCGGTGCTGAAACGTATCGTGTGGAAGATACCATTACACGACTCTTATCTTTCCATGGTTTTTCTCATGTGGATACATTCGTAACACCTACTGTTATTATGGCAACCATCAAAGGAGAAGGCTCTCCTTCATGTTCTACTTTACGCCGTATCAAAAACCGTAGTACACGTCTTGATAAAATCGAATACGTGAATCAGCTTTCGAGAGATTATGTGACAGGTGCCCTTTCTTTAGCAGAAGCTACCACCGCTTTAGATGAAATCGAGCGCACACCTGCCTATCCAAAACACTGGGTGGTCTTAGCCACTGGCTTAAGCTCTGGCTTTTTCTGTCTGATGTTTCAAGGGATGGTACTGGAATTTATCATTGCTTTCTTTACTGGCGTAACCATTGCCTATTTGCAATTCAACTTACGTGCTAAAGAAATCGTTAATTACTTTATACTCTTCATCGTTTCTTTGGTTATTGGTGGGGTCGTCACTTTGACAACACTTTTTGCCCCTGATTTACTAAATAGTGAAGCCATTGTCATTGGCTGCATCATGTCCCTCGTACCTGGGGTTGCTTTTACCAATGCCATTCGTGATACCATTGGTGACGAATTACTTTCTGGTATTTCCCGTGGGGTAGAAGCTTTATTCATCGCTGTGGCCATTGCCGCTGGTGTAGGGATTCCTATGATTATTGGACTATTTTTAGGAGGCATACTATAAATGTTGTATTTACTCATTAATGCGGTCAGTGCTTTTTTTGCGACCATCTGCTTTTCGATTATCTTTAACGTTAGAAAGACACACCTCTTTATGTGTGGTCTTGTAGGTTCTATTGGTTGGACCATTTATACCCTTGGTGAAATGTACGCCGTTTCTCCTGTGCTTTCTACTTTTGTAGCTGCTTTTATCGTAGCAGAGTGCTCTTATTTTCTTGCAAAATCAAAAAAAGCACCGGTCACAGTCTTTCTCATTGCCGGCATCATTCCACTAGTACCTGGTATCGGGCTTTACCGTACCATGTATCACCTGCTTTTCTCAGAGTACACAGCTGCTTTAGAAGCTGCACTTCTCACCTTCCAACTTTCAGGTGTGATTGCAGGTGCTATTATCCTTGCTGCACTTCTTCCACTTCTTTTTAGAAGTACACGCCAAAAGCTTTAAAACAAAAAAGTTGGTGTCCTTTAGGGGGCACCAACTTTTTTGTTACTTATTGATTAGCATTTACAGTTGCATTTACATGCTGATGGCTTGCATCCGCATACATTACAGCATCCTGTTGGAATGGTTTTTGGTTTTTCACAGACGTCTAATGGTTTGATGCTTTGCTCGAGTAAATCGCCATCACAGAATTTTCTGCAGCTGCTTACTTCTTGGGTATTTACTGCTAAGAACTTAGGAGGTACACAAAGTCCTTCATTTTTGAATTTGTATTGTACGAAGTAAACTGATTTGATATAAAGGGTAAGACCAATGGCCATACATTCATCATCAATACCGATTACTTTTGCAAGTGCTTGTGCTGAGATTCCTTGTCTTAAGCTATTGTTTGATTCAAATGTTTTGTATTCATGACATGGGCGATCACATTCACAGTTATCACAGTGTTGATTTTCAACAAATCCAATATAGTTGATAGTTGGTACAAGTTTGTTGCATCCTGCTGGATTTTCTGGTGCATAAGAGATACCGTATGGTGTGTATAAGTCGAAGCTAATGTTGCTTGGGTTGGTATCTTGGTCGTATCCTGGGCAGTTTTCACCTGGTAAATAACGAAGGGTCATCATGCCTTCTTTGTAAACTTTACAATTGCCGCTGATGAGTTGTACTGCAAAAGTTACATCGATGTCTCTTAAAGTTACGCGAGATAAGTTAGGTGTGTTTTTAGTTGGTTTAATTTCAGAATATCTACAAGTTTTTGGGCAAATGAAGTTGAAGTCGATATCTACTACTTGTAATTGGATTTTGCTTGCTTGCTCAATATCACATACTGTAATTGCGTCAAATAAAATGTCTGTTGTTCTATTGCTTGGGTATGCACATGCATCCACTAAATTTTCTAAAGAAAGAACACGGCATAGGTTGATACCACATTCATCGAATACGACTGGTGCCATCATTGTTAATACTTTGGGTTCACCAATTGGGGGACAGATTGCTGTATTTTCTAATGCAGATTTTTCACATGGATGACATAGGTCACAAATGCCTGCATTGGGTGTTTTAAAATATTTTGTGTCGTTACAACAAGTTTTGCTCATAAATTCAAACCTCCTACATGTTTGCTAGGGTGCATCACAAAATGTCGTTTTTCATTACTATAATATGGGAAAAGTGGTTATTTGGTGACATTTATGTATAAAATTATTTTTAGATAAATATGATGTTAATAAGTTATATTTAGGAGGCTATTTTTATGAATTTTCTTCTCAGGACACCCGACTCCTTCATGATTATCGACCATCACCCTCGTCAAGGGATTTTTTGCCATCCTTTTACAAAAGATGGGTTCGCAAAGACCTACCAAGTTCATTCCTTTTCTACCGAGTCTTTTTCTGCCACTTTAGATAGCCAGGGTCGCATGCACGTGCTTACAGAAAGCAACAAAAACCAAATTATCTATATTCACTTTGATAAAGGTATGCCTCAAAAGAAATTCGTCCTTGAAGATGCTCAGGGGCAGTATGCTTTCAAACACCTGAACTTACACACCATCAATGGGCAACTCTACTTATTTTATAGTGTAAAGCATCCTACGGGTATGTCACGTTCGCTTATGTATCAGCCACTTGATCCCAATGCTTCAACACTCAATACCCTGATTCCATCTCTTCCTGATGCCAGTGTGGTAAAGATGCTTGCTACGGATGATACCCTCTATGTGCTTTATACAGATTTTAATCAACGGTATCTGCTAAAATTAGTGACGGTTACACCTGCTGGCCTTCAAACTTCTGTACTTTATACTTCCGATATACCTATTATAGATTTTAACTGTTGTCTCAGTGACCAGATTTTACACGTTATTTACATTAAGGATGCTTATGGTAAGCAGCAAGTAGGCTACCTCAATACCCTTCATCAAAGAGAAATCAATCTTCCGCTCGCTGCAGCCACACAAGTACCTTGTATTTTTTATTTTGCAGGCTATCTTTGGGTTACTTATACCTATGGTGAGCAACTTTATATGCTTTTATCTATTGACCAAGGCCTTAGCTTTAGTGCCGCCGTTCCTTGTTCATTACAAGGTCCCTTCGCACCCTACGCTTACCGTGGCATAGGTCCCTTTGATTTAAAGACCACTGCTGTTCACGTCACCCTTGCTCATACTTTACGTATCGGCATCATCGGTTCTCTTGATATTGTAGGTATCCATCCTGATCTTATGCCAACGACTGAACTGGAACTTCTATTAGAAGGGGTTAAACTTTCTGCTACACCGACTGCTCCAGTGAGTGCCACACCTTCACCTTCTATGATTATGCCCACACCACTGGCACCACCTATTCCAGAAAGAATTGAAAACGACTTGCCTTCAGCTCCCTTAGAACCAAATTTTTCACAGCGTCCCCCTCAAAGTTTAAAGTCAGCTACCAAAGCGTTCATGGAAAATATCTCTACTTTCGATGCCGCACCAAAATAAAAGACGAGGTCTATGGCCTCGTCTTTTATACTTTCATGCGTTTAATTTTAGGAAGTAATTCGGTGTAATGATTTTGCTTGTCGCGGTGACGTATCCATAAAAAGGAAAGGGTCATAAGCCCTAGTCCTCCGATAATCATACCGAACTCCTTTACGAAATTCCCTTCTTCGCCAGGTAGTAATGCCCCTAAGCAAATCCCTACTAAAAGGCCAGCTAGTGGTACCCCATACATCAGCAAAGTCGCTTTAAGGAACGACTGATTGGAAAGGTCTACCTCTACTTCTTCATCTATCGTTGCCTGACATGTATTGATACACTTAATCTGACACCTTTTAATTTCCCCGATGACTTCACAGGCATGGCATTCCCCACACATATCCTGTCTTTCAATGGTCACGATGGCATAATCGCCTTCTATCTTCTGTACTGTTCCTGTTGGCATTATTCTTCTCCTTGGTCCCCTTTATGATGATGTAGCAAACTTCTTATGATAAGCATTAATCCGATGATGACAACGCCAATGCATGTGATGTTGAAAAGAATGTGCCTTGCCCCTTCGCCTAATCCTAAGGTGACAATCACAATACCAATGACGCCGATAATCAGACTTGGTATCCCTGCCCACATCTCTGGCTCAAACAAAAAGATAGCCAAAAAGCCGATAGCTGTGAATATAAAAGCCATGCCCACTGTCATCGTAAAGCCATTAAGCACATCCGTCATGAGTAACATTACGTAAATCCCCCAGCTTATGAGCATCGCTCCAGGTATGAGGTAACCCAGTGCTTTCTTCACAACGAAAGCTACCATAAACATAAGTCCTGGTATAAGTAAAAGGCCTGCAAAATAAACAAACGCATCTAACCGCTGGTCAAGTGTGATAAGTAAACCGTTTCCTATAAAAAAGGTGGCAACCATCAGTAAACTCATACGCTTCTGACGTAGATACGCTACAAAACATAGGATGCCTAGTATAAAATTAATGTATTGACTGACTGCTTGTTCTGGTAATAATTGATTTAAATCTAAAAAGAAAATGATACCTACCAATACTAAAAGTATGCCGAGATAAAGTCCCGCATTTGCCGACTTCTTCATGTGATCATCCTTTCTTTATTCGTCTTTTTATTATATAATTATATAGTATACTTATTCAAACAACAATAGCTTATACAAAGGAGAATACTATGAATATTTATTTTGTGTTGCTTTTTGTGGGCGTGGGCTTTTACTACATCGTTAAAAGTGCCAACCTTCCTACAAAACCAAGTGCTTCTACCGTAGAGTATCTAGACAGTCTACGCTTACCTGAAGATGCACGTCGTCATTATACACGTTATTTATCTCTTTATTATATGCTTATAGGGATTTTACTTATTATCGTGCCTTTCCTTTATATGGCACTGGGAAATAGCGTCGCTTACATAGTAGGGATTATCTTTATTTTAGGTGCTGTCTTTCTTTCCAACAAAAAAAATAAGCTTCTCCAAGCACACAATAAAACAAGCAAGTAAGCACCGCTTACTTGCTTGTTTTATTGTTATCCATGGCGTTTAAGACCACTTGTTGTCTTTCTTTAGCAAGTACTTCATTGGTAGCATAGCGACTTGGTGACTGTGGAAGCCCTGCTAAAAAAGCTGCTTCTTCTCGTGATAAATCACTTGGGTCTTTCCCTAAAAACTTCTGGGATGCCTCACCTATGCCATAACAACCATTTCCAAAGTATATTTCATTGATATAAATTTCTAAGATTTCCTCTTTATCATAAAGCTTTTCTAGTTCTGCTGCTACGAAAAGCTCACCTAGTTTTCTTTCTAATGTCTGCTCACTACTAAAGTACATATTTTTAGCTAATTGCTGAGTGATCGTACTTCCCCCTTGCACCAATTCCCCTGCTTGGAGATTAACCATTACTGCACGCATAAGCCCTATCAAGTCTATGGCGCCATGTTTATAAAAACGATGGTCTTCTACAGCGACGATACCATGCAAGAAATCTGCATCAATGTCCTCTGTCGCTACATAGCTTGGTTTATCTTGTATGTTTTTTACTTTTTCTTCTATACTCGTTGTCTCTATTACTTCTTGGTAAATGCCATAGCCTATGCCCAATACCCCACCTACTGCTAAGCATCCTAAAATCATACTGAATAACACAAGCCTCTTCATCCATTTTTTCATGTTTATCTCCTCCCTTCGTGGTATAACTCTATTCTATCTTTTAAGTATGACCATTTCCATCGTATTAGCTTACAGTTTTCTAACATTTTTGTTAGATTCATTTTACCGAAAAAGTATTAAGAACCACTTAACGGGAATCTTAAGTTTCCTTAAGAAAATAAAAAACTGCTAGAATCTCACGATTCTAACAGTTTTTTAACGTCTCGCCATAAACGCTTCTATTTCTTCTAC
>JBOFIT010000016.1:0-25726 GCA_051650305.1 Cellulosilyticaceae bacterium | reverse complement strand
CGTCTTTATCAATTTCAGTCACTTTTCCTGTTGCTAAGTCTATTTCTAATTCATATTTCACACCATCAATAATGACCTCTATTTCTAATTCATCATCTTCATCTTGCTCTACCATTACATAACTAATGGGTCCTTCTATCCTTTTTCCTGCTGGCTTATATTTCTTAAGTGCTTTTTCGACAGCTGTTTGTTGTTCTTGCGTAAGCTCTACTGCTACTTTCTCATCTTTAACTACATGTTGCACTTGTAGGTTTTCTCTATATACTCCTTCTGATGCGTATGAAACTGTACCCACTAAAACGATTACTCCTACCATTGCCATTGCTGTCTTTAATAAATTACTCATCTTTATTCCTCCAATATGCTCGTTGTTGTTTTTGTTATTATAAGATACTTAGGCATTTTTATCTTTAGGGGCCTTTTTAATTATTTATTAATTATTTTTTATGGTACCCAATGACAAAAACGTTTTTGTACTTTATATTAAAGGGAGATTTATAAATTTTTTTGAAAGACGAGGCACTTTATGCAAATAAAGATTCATGTACACGATAAACTTTATACAGATGCCAATCAACTCATCGAAGATTATATACCTTTTATTATTCAATGTATTTCTTCTACTACTAATCGTTATGTATCTACTGATAATGATGATGAGTTCAGTATTGGTCTAACTGCTTTTTACGAAGCAATCACACGTTTTAATACAGAAAGAGGAGACTTCCTTCCTTTCGCTAAGTTAGTTATCAAAAGTCGCTTAAACACTTATCTTTCTAGTCAGAACAAGCACAGCATACTCGACTCTCTAGATGATGAAAATACACATCTAAAAGTAGATACTTTAAAAGCGGAGTACCTAGAAACATCTTTAGATTCTAGTGATATACTCTCTGAAGAAATCGCTACACTTAACACATTTCTAGCTGACTTTAAGTTCGACTTACATACACTCTCTACCGAATCACCCAAGCATCATTCAACACGCCAAAATGCCATTGATATCGGTGAAAAAGTAAGCCTAGACCCACCTTTAACAGCATGGCTTTATCTAAAAAAAAGACTCCCCATTTCACAGATTGCTTTAAAGTATAGTGTGACACAGAAGGTTCTTAAAGGTAGTAAAAAATTCATTATTACCGTTGTTATTATATTTGATAAAAACTTACGCAATCTTAAATTATGGCTCAGAAAGTAGGAATATTATGTTAAAAAAAGGAATTATTATGTCGCTCTCTCCCTCTCATGCAATTGTACTAGAGAAGGGTGGTGCCTTTCATAAATTAAAACTTAAAGAGGCTATGTCTATTGGTCAAACTATTTTATTTACTACTGAAGATATCGTGCTAGAAAATGCCACAAGCTCTTCTTCGACTTACTTCAAGCAGTTCGCACTAATAGCCGCAGCTCTTATACTCTTTATCATACCAACACTCTATACACTACAAAGCCCCTATGCCGTTATTTCTCTAGATATTAACCCAAGCATAGAGCTTCTCATCTCCAAGGACCAAGTCATTAAAAAAGTAGTTGGTAAAAATACCGATAGTAGCCACTTAACCTTAAATGCCCTTAAAGGAAAAACCTTAGAAAATGGTTTACGCGAACTTAAAGCTGAACTTGAAGCGGCAAACATATGGCATACAGACCAACCATTATTAGTTGCCTATACAGATCTAAAAAAAGCTCATGTAGAGATTGATCCTTCTATTAAAGCTGTACTAGAAAAAACCTTCACTACATCTCATGCTTACTATATCTCTAGTACAAAATCCGACTATAAAGTAGCGCACAAATCCTCACTTAGTTTAGGTCGCTATATGGCAAGTCAACTACTGAAAGATTCTACAGAAGACACTGATTTCGATACACAATCTGTCGGTCTACTAATCCAACAACTTGAAAAGTTAAATAATCCTACATTAACGGATACTTTTACGCCAACCGTAGACGTTGACAATGATGATCATGCTAAAGACTCTACGCCTCCAAAAACCAATGATACACCTTCTACTAGTGTCACAACTGATGATGACAATGATGATGACAATGATGATGATAGCGATGATGATAGCGATGATGACGAAACTAGTGATAATCGCAATGATGTCGACGATGACACTAACGACTCTGCCGATACCGATGATGATCTTGATGATACCCCTAGTACTGGTACCAATCATGATAACGGCAGTGATAATGACGACAATAAAGATGATAATGATAACGATAATGATAACGACGACGACCATGATGACGACCATGATGATGACCATGATGACAACGATGATGACAACGATGATGACGACCATTAATGCACAAAAAAGCTGATAGAAAATCTCTATCAGCTTTTTGTATGTGACTTTGGCCACCCTATTGTTGTTTTTCTTATGACTTTATCGAAAATAAGGAGTACTGCTGGTAAAAGAATATATACGAGTACTAAACTTATTACAGACCCTCTAGCAATCAGCATTGTTAATTCTGCTGCCGAACGAATGGTTGTGATGAAGTACACACTCATTGTTCCTGCTATTAATATAAGCGCTGAGGTTAATACCGAACGTGAAGTATCCCCTATGGTTTTTGTCATCGCAGTATACTTATCCATCTCACCTAGATTTTCTTTATAACGTTCAGTAAAGAGGATGGCATAATCCACTGTTGCACCTAACTGAATAGCACCTAAGATGATAAAACTAATAAAGTTCAGTTCATGCCCTAGCATATAAGGAATACTTAAGTTAATCCATATCCCTAACTGAATGATAAAAAGTAAAATAAGTGGTAGACTTATAGACTTAAAGGTCAGCGCTAAGATGATGCCTACAATAAGGATAGATAATAGCGTTACAACGTTAAAGTCTGCTGCTGTAACTGTCTTTAAATCATCATACACCAATGCTTCACCAGTTATCTCATACTGATTACCTAAATTGGCATCAAGTACATCTTGAATAGCCCTTAAAGTAGTAGAAGTCTCTAATCCTTCCATTGGTCTATCCAATGCTACTGCAAAATACGTATAGTCTTCCGTCTGGAATTTATCTACTAACTCTTTAGGTATGAATTCTATAGGTAACTTCTCACCGACTAACGAATACAGTCCAAACGCTTCCTTTACACCATCAATCTTATTTACCTCTTCCATTGTTGCTTTAAGCTTATCTTTAACCTCTAGAGGCACCATGACAATCAATTGATTATTAAGACCGAATGTATCTTTAATTTTTTGTGTCGCCACGATGGATTTCGCCTCATCTGTAAGTGTTTTCTCATTAGAATAATAATAATGCACTTTTGTATGAGCCATAAATGCTGGAATCGCAATAATAACTGCAATACCGAAAGCTATATAACGTGATTTCACAAAAAACTTTGCTAACTTTTCAAAGGATGGTATACGAATCTTATGCTCCTTAACTTTAATCTTCCCATCCAACAATAAAATGAGGGCTGGAAGCAAAGTAAGCACACAGATTAAACTAAAGAATACACCCTTTGCTAACACAAGTCCCATGTCTTTTCCTATCCCATACTTCATGGCTACAAGTGCTAGAAATCCACCTATTGTCGTTAATGCAGATGCAGATACAGACCCAAAGGTCTTTCCAATAGCCACTGCCATCGCTTCCTTTGAGGCCAGGCTTTTCTTCTCCTCGTAATAACGATGCAATAAGAATATGGAGTAATCCATAGATACAGCAAGCTGTAAAATACTTGCCACAGAATTTGTATTGGACGAAATCTTACCAAATATAATATTGCTTCCCATATTAATAAGAATCGCTACACCTATAGCAATAAAGAAATACACAGGTTCTAAGTAAGTACTTGAACCAAGTACTAATATAATCGTAATAATTAAGAATGCTACTAAAGAATACAATATAATCTCTCTTGATGTGGTATCCTGCATATCTTTAGCGATTGCACTTTCTCCACCTATATAAACTGTATACCCTTCGAGAATTGTCTCTATTTCATCTATGGCCAAGCTCGTAGCCTTCGTACTTCCTCCTTGAGAGAATACGATATCCATTAAAGTATAGCCTTCTTTAGTTGTACCTGGAATGTAGATAAGCTCTGCTATACCATCCACTTTAGCAATCTCTGCGGCAACCTTGCTCATTTCTGCCTCATCTTCGGATTGAACGATGACAGATGCCATACCACCCATCTGAAACTCTGATTCTAAGAGTTGTTTTCCTTTATAAGATGCCATATCTGCTGGGAGATACGCACTTAAATCATACTCAATCTCCACATTTTTAATACTCATCAAACTTAAGATAGCTAATAAAACATACACTATCACAAACAATTTGCAATGATTAACAATAAATGATGCTATTTTTTTCATAGACTCTCCTTCTTGCACTTATTCTACTTTCTTTTTAGCTCTTACTTTCTTATACAGTCTATCCATATAGACGGCAATAAGCGCAGCTGTCGGCACCGCTATAATCATTCCTAAGCCACCAAAGTAACTTCCGCCAATCAGTACTGCCATCAAAATCCATACTGGTTCAAGCCCTACTTTATCCCCCACAATCTTAGGTTGAATAACATTACCATCCACTTGCTGATAAAGTAATAGAAGTACAGCCCCAGTGATACCTAGTTCTAGGCTTGTAAAGATTCCTAATACAAAAGCTAGTCCCGAACCAATGATTGGTCCCACATAAGGAATAACATTTGTAAGACCTGCTGCAACACCTATCAGAATTGCAAAAGGATGTTTAATAAGAAGCATCAATATAGTAGAAATAACTCCTACGATAAATGAAGCAAAAATAGTTCCTACTAAGAATTTTCCTACGATATCATCTAAGTCTTTAAAGAATCCTTTGATGGCTACCTTTACTTTAGGTGTACAAATAATCGTTCCTAATTTATCGATAGCTCCAAAAAGTTTTTCTTTATCCAATAAGAAGTAAAAAGTCAAAATAACTGTTACCACTGTATCGACTACAAACCCACCTAGATGTCCTACCCAACTTGTAAGACCATTTAAAATACTTTGTCCTACTGATAATAAGATGCTCTTAAGTTCAATCATTAACTGCCCATTACTTGTATAGTCAATATTAAGCGTATCTAAGTACTCCGTCACTTCTTTCAACCACAACGTAATCTGTTGTTCAAAATCAGGAATCGAATGTAAAAGTATTTTTACATTATTAATAAATGGTGGCACGATATAATTAATAATCGTAACAATAAGTAAGATAACTATAATGAAGATACTGATACTACTTACAAGTCGTATGCTTCCCTTCGCTTTTTTAGTGAGTTTTTTATTCTTAAATAACTTTAAAATATTCGTTTCAATAAACATCATTGGCACGTATAAAAGATACGCAAAAATAAACGCATAAATAATAGGTGAAATAATATCTAAAAACTCTACAATCATTCTCGCTACTTGCCCTAGCAAATAAGGCCCATTATCAATCACTTTGTATGAAAGCATGAGTAAACTTCCTACGAATACAACTAAGAAACTATACCCTATAAACTTTCTATAGTTTTTTATTTTCTCAAACATAATTAATCCTCTCTATAATTATTTAAGCTTCTCTAGGCTACCACACTTTAATGAATTTTTTATTAAAGTATTCTTTCCTATTTTTAGTATTTTACTCAAAAAAAGAAGCAGCCTCAGCTGCTTCTTAACGATATGCTTTTTGTTCCCACTGGATAGATTCGATATGCTTTACAACATATTCATAGTCCATCTCTGGATGAATTGTTTCTTCATGCTCAATAGTAATGACAGACATCGCCATTGCGAATTTCACTGTATCTACTACTGATAATGCCTGCATATAACCATGGCTAATACCTGCTACGAAAGAGTCCCCAGCACCTGTCACGTTGACAACGTTTGCTCCATTTGCCTTGATGATGCCTTCTCCCTCTTCACAGTTGTAGTAAATACCATCAGCATCCAAACTAATGTACACGTTCTCTATCCCTAATCCTCTGAAGTAAGCACCTGCTTCTCTTATAGATTCTTCTGTATCTAATTCAAAACCACATAGAACTTGTGCTTCATAACGATTAGGTTTTATTGTATGGAAAGAAGGTAATAAATGCTTCACTGTACTCGCCTTAGCTGCTGATACAGGATCTAAAACAAAACGCGTCTTCCCTTTATATTTAGTAACAATATGTTCTACAATCTCTGCATTATCTGCATCAAATATCATGTATTCTGCACCCTCAATAACCTCTGCTTTTGAATCTACAAATGCTGGTGTTAATTGATGTACGATATCTATATCTACAACTGCTGATACCATCTCGCCACTTTCGTCTAAGATAGCAATATAAGTAGGTGTTGAACCTCCTGGCACGATCATTGAGTGCGTCATATCAAATCCATGATTTGTAGCATGCTCTATGATTCCTTTACCTTTTTCGTCATCACCAAGCACAGATATAAACTTGGTATGTGTGCCTATACGTGCCATGTTTTCCGCAATATTACGACACACTCCTCCGTAAGACATCTTTACACGTCCAGGGTTGGAGTCGTATGCTCTATAACTATTGTGGGTAAATCCAAAAATATCACATATGGATATTCCGAAAACAAGTACATATGGTTGGGTGCTTTCTATCATTGTCATTTTCCTCTTCCTACTAGTTTGATTATGCTATTTTAACACACTTCTATAGATATTTCATGCCTATACACTTATTTTTTAATACAGGAAATAATTTACTTTTTTTCAAACTTTTTTGCACCATTTTTCTTTCTCTGTTTCATAGAGATTATTTCCCTCTGCATCAATGGTTACAATAGCTGGAAAATCCTCTACTTCTAACTTATAAATGGCTTCTGCACCTAGGTCCATATACGCTACTGGTTCCATATGGGTTACAGATTTTGCAAGCATTGCGCCAAGTCCACCTATTGCAGTTAAGTATACTGCCCCATAGGTTTTCATAGCTTCTACTACCTGAGTATTTCTCAACCCTTTGCCAATCATAACAGTCTGTCCTTTAGACATAAACCAAGGTGCATACGCATCCATTCTTCCACTTGTAGTAGGCCCACAACTTCCTATTATATGTCCTGGTTTTGTAGGTGCTGGCCCTGCATAATAAATAGCCACTTCTTCTAACGGGATTGGTAATGCTTTTCCCTGTGCTGCATCTTCCATCATTCGCTTATGTGCTGCATCACGTGCAGTATAGATTGTCCCTGTTATAAGTACTTTTTCCCCTGCTTTTAACCCTCTTGCTACTTCATTAGTCATTGGTACTGTTATTTTCATATCGTTTCCCCCTACAAAGATACCTTTATATGTCTATTAACGTGACATCCAATATTAATCGCTACTGGCATAGATGCAATATGGCAAGGATAGGTCTCTATATGAACTGCTAGTGCTGTCGTTGTACCACCCAAACCTTGTGGTCCAATACCTAATGCATTCACTTCTTCTAATAATTCTTCTTCTAATGCACGCATCCTATCATCCGCATGAAAAGTGCCTATCTCTCTCATTAAAGCTTGCTTAGCAAGTAACGTACACTTTTCAAAATTACCACCGATACCTACCCCTACCACTACGGGTAAGCATGCATTAGGACCTGCTAATTCTACTGCTTCTTTTACTACATCTTTAATACCTTGAATACCTCTAGAAGGTGTGAGCATATATACCTTACTCATATTCTCACTTCCACCACCCTTTGGTGCCAGAAGCATCTCAAAAGTATCACCTTCCACAATGTCATAATGAATGATAGCAGGTGTATTATCACCTGTATTTTTACGGTATAGAGGATTCTCTACGATAGACTTTCTTAAGTATCCCTTTTCGTAGCCTCGTCGCACACCTTCATTGATAGCTTCAGTTAATCCTCCACCTATAATTTGTACATTTTGACCGATTTTTATGAAAATAACTGCGGTTCCTGTATCCTGACAAATAGGCATACGTTCTTTTTTAGCAAGCTCCATATTGGCACAAATATCCGCTAGTATATCTTTTCCCAATGGACTTTCTTCTTTCTGTCGGCTCCCCTTCAACGCTTCTACCATATCTTCTGATAAAGTATAGTTAGCCTCCTGACACATCCCCTCTAAAGCATCTATAATCTTTTGTACATGTATGCTACGCATCATGCTCCCCCCTTTTTTCTTATCCTTTAAATGGTTTCTTAAATTCTGGAAGTACACCTATTCTCTGTAATGTCTTAATCATTACCATGGTCACAGGCCCTATAATCATACCAAGTACACCCATGAGCTTTAATCCTATATACATAGACATAAGGGTTACAAGTGCATAGATTCCTATCTGTGTAGATAGTACTTTCGGCTCCATAATCTGTCGCATCACCACAATAATGCCATAGATCGCCAATAAGCCTACACCTATCATGTATTCGCCTGTAATTAAATAATAAGCAGCCCAAGGTATTAATATAGCACCACTCCCAAAGATAGGAAATGCATCAAACACCGCGATGCCTAGGGCAATTAAAAGTGCATACTGTCTTCGAAGTACCACTAGCCCTGTAAGACATATAGAAAATGTAAAACACATAAGGATAAGCTGCGTTTTTACATAGCCCCCTAATGCTTCCTTGAGTCCATTCTTTATTTGAGTCAAGTGATGTATGGTTCTAGAAGGAATCTGCGCCTTTATAAAATGACTAATATCCTTATAATCTTTTGTCATAAAGAATATCGCAATAAACATGACGATGACAAAGAAAAGTCCATTTGGCACATGAGATACCACTGCATACGTTCCCTTTACAATCTCATCTAGAAAACCTCCTACTAAACCTAATACTTCATTAATAAGGTCATCTAATGATGCAAATGCAGATGGTAGCGGTATATGCTCTCCTAATTGCTGCATTTGTAATTCTACTTTATCAAATACATACTGTATGTTTTCTTTATAATAACCAAAAGAATCCGCAAAAGACTGTATCTGTATCCAAAGCTGCTTAACGATCATTGTTATGACAGCTATGACACCACTTAAAATAGTGGTCATTGCTAATAACGTTCCAAATCCCCTCGGTATCTTAACTACTTTATTAAGCCACGTCACAATAGGATGCAGTAGACTCGCCACTACCCATGCGATCAAAAAAGGAAGTACTAGCTCTAGTATATATTTCAAAAAAATATATACACCTAAACAACCTAATAAAATATAAAGTATTTTTTTACCGATTTGATTATACCAATCCATAAATTGATCTTTAGACACACCTTCACCTACCTTCTATCTTTATATTCTTTCTTTAATTTCATGCTACCTTACTAAGAATATGATGTCAAGACAACTGCTTTGTATTGTTTGCATATTTTTACACTAATCAGATTACTTTTTTACAAAAAAAAAGGAACACCATATTGGGGAAATATGGTGTTCAAAATAGAGTTTTGTAAGGGTTTGCTATTTATGGAAATAACCTTGTTACTTTTATGTGTAATTATATGTTTAGGGGAGTTTAGAAATGATGCAAATACGGAATCTTTACATTTATCTAATCAAGGGTTTAGGGGAATAAAAGTAACAAAGAATTACTCCCGGAGTAATATCATTTATATTACTCGTCCGTTCTTATGTATATTAACATTTGATTGTGAACATTATTTGTACTAATTGTAAACAAACTGTTAACTAAATCGGTTTCGGACCTTTTTTCGACTTTTTTCCCCTTTTACCCCTAGTAGTTTTAGCCTAGATTATTATTCTATTTTGGTTGTATCTATCTATTTCTTATTTAAGACTTCATCAAAATAACCAATATTTTACATGTTTTTTCTACACTTTTTCTATCGTATGTACTCTAAAATACTTCAAATCCTCAAAGACAATCGTTTTTTATATAACAAAAAACCCTCGGAACATTATATTCCGAAGGTTCACTTATGCGATTGGGGGGACTCGAACCCCCAAGGTCTAGGACCACTAGATCCTTAGTCTAGCGCGTATGCCAATTCCGCCACAATCGCGTATTAAGTTTTTTAAGACAATACTTATTATATATAAACTTAGGACTTTTGTCAAGCACTTATTTTTCTTCTTTTTTCATTTTGTCATTTTCTTCTATTCTACTTTTAGAGATGAGCTTCTTACAGTTATTACAAAAATACGTACTAGAACCACATGCATTTACTTTTTCTACTTCTTGTTGCCCACACTCAGGACACATATATTTTTCTTTCATTTTATCGCCTACTTTCTATACTTATTATTTGTACCTTTATTATACCCCTTTTGCTTAATTTTGCTACTATTTGTCTATATTTAAAGTATGTCCTATGTTAAAATAAATATAACACTTACATACAGGAGGTATGCCCTTGAACAAGTACTGGGATTCTAAATACTTAAAAATTGCACTTTATACACTGTTAGTCATCTGCATTAGTATCTTTACGTATAGAGCGTCATCTAATACAGATAATATTTTACCTCATGTTTACTCGGGTTTCAAAAGCTTTATTAATATCTTTACCCCTATCCTTTATGGACTTCTTATTGCCTATCTTATGAATCCAATCATGAGTTTCTTTGAAAAGCATCTCATCAAATGGGCAAAACCTCAATTACCTCACCATTTTAAGCGTATTCGTATTCTCTGTATTATCATTGTGTATTTATGTTTATTTAGTACACTTTTCTTTTCTATCAAATTCCTCGTTCCAGAGATATTCGAAAACCTTAAGATACTGGCTACCAATGCACCACTTTATATTAATGCATGTAAGGAAGCCATTATACAGCTAGAAGAAACCATTGCTGCTAATATTAATTTCCCAGAAGTTCAAAATATCATCAAGCAAATACTTGATCCAACTGTCATTTCAAGTTTCTTTAATGTTTCTAACATTTCATCTTTGATTGATAGTATCATTTCTAGCGCTATGAGTTTTACAGGCATCATCCTTGATCTCGTTATTGGATTTGTCATTGCAATCTACGCCCTCATGCAAAAAGAAACTTTTGTTAATGGTAGTAAGCGTTTAACCTATGCGGTATTAAAACAATCTATCGCTCAGAAGATTATCGATTTCACTGGAGAAGCACACCATACCATTACTAAGTTTTTCGTAGGTAAATCTCTCGACTCTTTAATCATTGGTGTGATGTGTTTTATCGGTTTATCACTTTTTGGAAACCCTTATGCACTTCTTCTTGCATTGATTGTAGGTATCTCTAATATGATTCCTTATTTTGGTCCATTTATTGGTGCCATCCCTGCAGTAGCACTTACTTTATTCGAAGGCTTTATACCAGCCTTAATCGTCGGTATCTTTATTTTATTCCTTCAACAATTTGATGGTTTATATCTAGGACCTAAAATCCTTGGAGATTCCATCGGGATTACACCATTTTGGATTATATCAGCTATTACTATCGGTGGTGCTTTATGGGGCCCTCTAGGTATGTTCTTTGCTTCACCTATACTAGCAGTTATCTTATCAACCATCAATAAATGGCTAGATAGAAAGCTTTCTCATAAAGCCATTGAGTTACCAAAGCTTTCTCCAGATGAGATTATTCCTACCCCATTAAAATCAACACCACCTATAACATTATTTAAATCTAAAGCAAAAAAATAAAAGTGCAACCTAAGTTGCACTTTTATTTTTTATAGTACTTTATTGATTTTTTCTTCTAATACAGCTTTTGGTAAAGCACCTACGATTGTATCTACTACTTCTCCACCTTTAATAACAAGGATTGTAGGAATACTCATAATGTTATACTTTGAAGCAATGCCTCTATTTTCGTCTGTGTTTACTTTACCTATTTTAGCTTTTCCTTCGTATTGAACACTTAGTTCATCTATAATAGGAGACATCATCTTACATGGTCCACACCAGTCCGCATAAAAGTCTACTACTACCGGAATATTTGATTGTAATGCTTCTTCAGCAAAATTTGCATCTGTAAATTGAAACGCCATTTTTTGTCCTCCTTTAATATATTGCAATATTATAATATTATACTATACTAAGAGTATAATACATCTTATTGTACTTTTCAAGATTTGGTCAAAGAGTTTTTCTTTTTTTAGTATGACTTTATCTAGTTAGAGCTATTCATTTTTTTTCATTTTAGGGAGTGACATGTGTTGCATCTTTTCTCCAATATATTCATCAATCTCATTAAGAGCGCTTTTCACTTTCGTTGTGGATGAATCCTGTGCAGTGCTTTCCACAGTTTTGATTGGTTTATTACTCTTTTTTCTTTCTTGATCATACAAGAAATTCTTTAACTTATACTGTACTTTTTGCTGCAATTTCATTTTTTCACCTCATTATAGCCATCTCTTACCAATATATGAAGTGCCTGCTTAAATTGTTATCGTTTCGGTACAGCTTCAAGTCTATTAATTGTAAATCCTAACTCTGAGAACTTCTTCTCATATTCAGTCATGATGTTATCTTCCATTCCACTATTATGAAGATCAAGGGTCACATTCTTCATTTGCCATCCTTCTAAAGAGAACTCTTCTATAGAAGATGCGAATAACCCCTTGTTATCTGTCTTGAAGTGTAATTCTCCTTGTGCATCTAAAATACATGCATATTTTCTTAAGAATTCACGATAAGTTAATCGTCTATGTGCCTGCCTGTTTTTTGGCCATGGATCTGAGAAATTAAGATACATTCTTCCTACTTCTCCATCTTCAAAAATGTCTCTACATTCTGCTACATCCACAAATAAGAAACAAAGATTTTCTGGTACATCTTCTTTATTAGCTTTTTTGCATGCTTTATAAACGACTGTCTCCGCTCTTTCTGCTGCTATATAATTAACATCTGGATTTCTTCTAGCAAGCTCTGTGATAAAGCCTCCTTTTCCACATCCGAATTCTACATGGATTGGATTGTCATTACCAAAGAATGCTTTCCACTTACCTTTCCATTCTGTTGGGTTCTTAATTACTCTATCATCATTTTCTAGATATTCAGCTGCTCTAGGGTCTCTTCTTAATCTCATATGCATTCCTTCACTTTCTATAACGTTTATAGTAACTACTTTCTATAGTTCTATATTTTAACATGAATCGTAATGTCCTGCATAAGTTTTTATCTTCCAAAAAAAGAGTGCATTATTAATGCACCCTTGCTATCCAGTATCCATATGCGCCTGGTTTACTTACATTGTTTTCATCTCTAAAACGGAATCTTTCTATTTTGTCTAGAGATAATATATAGCGTTGTTTTGGATCATATATGTCTGGTATCCCTATATAATATTCCTCAAGCTTCTTATCCCTTCCTAGTAGCAAAAAGCCAAACTTATGGTAGCTAAGTGTTATGAAAGACTGTGTACACCATTCATAAGAAAATTGCTTTATAGACATGAGCTCTGCCATAGAAAGACGTATCCAATCTATATTTGCATCTTCTTCATTAAATGGTTGGATTGTATCTGAATACTCAAATATATCTCTTAGACGCATTAATTTCTGTTCATCGGATACATGTACATTTTCGTTTCTATCGTCTACCAGCGGTTTCTCTGCGGATTGTTTTTTTTTTGTTTCATCTCTTCTTGCATTTTTTCTTGAATATTGTAAAGCACCTTTTCAATATCATTCAAAAACGCTTCTTGTTGTGCTGTATAGTCTTCATAACGATGTGGCTCTATATAATTCTCCGCATCCTCTACACCTTCTACATCAGCGTTTTCTTCTTCCCAAAAGCTCTCGATTTCTTCTTGGCCTGATACTTCCTCAGCTCTATCAAGTTCATCTACACCTTTATTAATGACTGTCTCCATTTGCACTTGAAGATCTTTATAGTCTTGATTTAATTTATCTTCTATATTACCTTTATCCAAGAATTTTTCTACTTGGGATAATACTTGACGTTCTAATGATTCTTTTGACGCCGTTTGTGCTTGCTGACTATTAATAATTTCTTTGATTTTTTCTATGATTTCTTGCTCTACCATGCCATCTTTCACTTGGAAGCCGTATTCGCACTGTCCTGATGTATTTGGTTTCTCGGTTGGAATAATTACAGGACCTGGCCCCTCACCTGGCTGGGCTGGTTCTGGCTTTGGCTCTGGTTTTGGCATTGGTTTAACTTCTGGTTTTGGTTCTGGTTTAACTTCTGGTTTAACTTCTGGTTTTGGTTCTGGTTTTGGCATTGGCATTGGTTTGACTTCTGGTTTTGTCGCTTGCTTTTTAGGTAATGCATGCTCGATAAGGCTTGTGGTTAAGTATTTGTCACCTGTGTACCCTGCCAATACGGTATCGGTATTACCAATGGTTTCACCTTCTACAATGACTACGATACAATCAATGTCTTTAGCTGTAACGCCTGACCCTTGTATATTGTTTTGATCTATTTTCCAAGTTGTTTGCTTTGTCTCTTCTGGACAGTTAATATTTCCCAATCTAATAGCCTTATTCATTTTTTTACTTACTAAGTACACCATATAAGGTTTTGCTATTTTGCCAAGATCTTGTATGTAGCATTTCACTACGCCAGGAGACGTTATCGTCACATGACCACTAGGGTGTTTCTTATTTTTTCCATACCCCGAAACATTTTCTTCTAAACATATAAAAGTGTTTACATACATAATATACTCCTCTTTTCTAGTACAAACTTAGTTCATATATATGAAAACTTCGGTGGGAATATACCTGTAACCCTGTATTTCTCTGTACAAAAAAACTACCTCATTCAAAATGAGGTAGTTTCAGATGTATCATTTATTATTTTAATAGAGCAATCGCTTCGATTTCTACTTTAGCAGCTTTTGGAAGTTTTGCAATTTCAATAGCACTTCTAGCTGGGAATGGCTCTTTGAAGTATTGTGCGTAAATTTCATTTACAGCTACGAAATCATTGATATCATCAAGGAATACTGTTGTTTTAACAACGTTTTCGATACAGCTTCCTGCTTCTTCTAAGATAGCAATAAGGTTTTTGCATGCTTGGTGTGCTTGCTCTTGTACTGTCTCGCCTAATTCCATTGTCTCAGGATCCATACCTAATTGTCCTGAAGTAAATACCATTTCTCCTGCGATAACTGCTTGTGAGTATGGGCCGATTGCTTGTGGTGCTTTAGCTGTTGCTACGATTTTCTTATTCATTTGTCTTCCTCCTACTGGATAAATATTCATTTATTACATTATCACATTTCTCTAATTATTGCACTCTTTTTTTAGTGATTATGCCTATCCTCTATGTGCATCGATGTAATCTGATAGCATAGCGAATCTTTCTAATGAGAGAGTCTCTCCTCTTGTGTTGCTTCCAATGCCGCTTTCGTCCAGCATCTCTTTTAACTGGTCTTTCGCAACCCCTAGATCACCATTTGCCATAAGGGTATTAAGCAATGTCTTTCTTCTTTGAGAGAAGGCTGCTCTAATGATTTTTAGAAGCTGTGCTTTGTTTTGCACCTCTACTGGTGGCTTTTCATGAAGTGTCAGCTTAATAACCGCTGAATCTACATTTGGTCGTGGCATAAAGCAATTCTGTGGTACATTAGCCACTAAATACGTATCTGCATAATAATTAATAGATACAGTAATAGCTCCGTATTGCTTGCTTCCTGGCCCAGAAGCTAGTCTATCTGCTACTTCCTTCTGTACCATAACCGTAATGCTCTCTATTGGTAACTCATGCTCAAGTAATGCCATAATGATAGGCGTCGTAATATAGTATGGCAAGTTTGCTACAACTTTTATACGTTTATTAGGAGATTCCTTCGCGATAAGTTCTCTTAAGTCTACCTTTAATACATCTTGATGAATCAGATTAAAGTTTGGTTCATTTCCGAATTGCTCTGTCAAAATAGGAATGAGCTGATTATCGATTTCGATTGAAATAACCTTGCCTGCATTTTCAATTAAGGCTTGCGTTACACTACCGATTCCTGGTCCAATCTCTATGACACAGTCCTCTTTCGTAATATCTGCCGCTCTGATGATTTTGTCTAGTACGTGAGGATCTATAAGAAAGTTTTGTCCGAATTTCTTTTGAAATACAAATGGATATTTATTGAGTACTGCTTTTGTACCTTCTGCTGTTGCGATCTTTTGCATAGTTTTCACTCCTTCTTGGTGTATCATACCATAAATAAATAACAAACTAAAGGGACTGCTATAAAACAGTCCCTTTAGCTTTATGTTTAATTATTTTTACGTTCTTTTTGAACATCTATTGACTGATCTTTTAAGATGTATACTTCTTTTTGGCGTCGTCCAAAACTGTATACTTCTTTACTTGTCTCAAAGAATAGATCAATATCGTGGCCTTTAATAGCCCCACCAGTATCTCCTGCAATTGCTATACCGTATCCTTCTACATAAAGAACTGTATTAAGTGGTATAACCTTTGGATCTACTGCTACCATCCCTAAAAATGTAGGTCTTCCTGTAGCTGTGATTCCTTCCCATCTATCTCCAGGTATATCTGTATACGCAGTTGCTTCTAATGTTAAAGCCTTTGTATATTCATATACTTTTCCAGTTTCAGGGTCTACAATTGCATTTTTGATGCCCTGTTGTACTACTTTTGCTTGAGGCTCCATAATTACCTCTTCATTTTTAGTGGTTTCAGCGATAACCTCTCCACCAAATTGCACGATTTCTACGATACTTTCTTTTACTCCAGGTTTACCTTCTGTAACAACTTTTTCTTCATCAGGCTTAAGGTCTTTCGTATACTCTACTTGAGTTTCGAAAGGTATCTCCTGCTGAATGACTTCTGTTACAACTTCTCTTGTCTTAATGTCTATTGCCATTCTATCTGTTACTTCTGTATCTACAGGTTGTGAACATTCACTACCCTCTGTCAAAGTGATGTTTCTTAATTTAAGAACATCGCCCACTGTCTTTTCATCTGTTCTAAATGTAGTAGTGACACCGTTATGTGTTACATGAACTGTTGGTTTCCATCTATGAATAATAATCTTTGTACCGTCTTCTACCTTTGTACCTACGCTAGGCATGATGGTGTCTTGTTCGCCTAGTACAATCTCTTGGTTCTCTAATACATCTCCTACATAAAGATCTAATGTTTCGTACTGAGTCACTTTACCGTCATCTACAATTGCAATTGTATTTGACATTGATTGGTATGCTGTAATGCTTCCTGTTCCTAAAAGAAACAACGCTCCAACCATTAAAGCTATCCTACTTCGATTTTTCATGATTACCTCCTTGAATTGGGGTGCTACTTTGGCCCTAAGTTTAGTATTAGCTTTATTTACCAAAGCAGTATGGAATCTCCCTCTCATTTCATCAATCGTGCTATCGACGCTTTACTGGAAATAAATTGAATTTACTTTTTTACAAATCACAATTTAAATTGTAATATAAACTATTTACTAAATCAAGTATTTTGTAATAACTTTTTTTACCAATTCTTATAAAATCACTCCTTTTTCTTTAAAGTATCACCATTTTTCAAGGGTTTGCTACACTCTTAATTTATTTTATGCATTTTGCTATTTAATATTTGTGTAACATTTACTTAATAACATTTATATGCAAATTTTCAGAAAGTGATACATGTTTTAGTTATTTTTTTATTTATGTATAAATTTTTTCCCTTTTTTGTGTTTTTTATTCACATAAGTACATTTTTAATTCTTCATTTACAAATACTATTAGTACACCTCATGTTTACTAATACTATACTTTTTAATTTTATTTGTTTTTACAAAAAGCCCCAGTTTATGCTTTATAAACTGGGGCTTTTCTTATATTCTAAATAATTTTTTTGCATTTTCTGAGCTTATATCTGCAATTTCTTGCACCGAAACACCTTTAATTTCGGCAATTTTCTCTACTACATGTAAAAGATACGTAGAATCATTGCGCTTTCCTCTATGAGGAACAGGTGTTAAATAAGGGCAATCCGTCTCGATAAGAATAGCTTCAACAGGAATACTCTCTACTACTTCAACAGTTTTCTTTGCGTTTTTAAAAGTAAGTGCACCGCCAATACCGATATAAAAACCTCTTTTTACATATTCTTTGGCTAATTCCTTGCTTCCTGAAAAGCAATGGATAACGCCTTCTTTAATGCCACTTGCTTGAATCATATCAAAAGTCTGCTGGGATGCATCTCTGCTATGAATAATAACTGGCATTTCAAGTTCTTTCGCTAATTTTAGCTGCTTTTGAAACCAAAAAACTTGCTGTTCTTCTTCTGAATGGTTATAGTAAAAATCTAAGCCAATCTCTCCTATTGCTTTTACCTTAGGATGTGCTGCCCACTCTTTTAATTTGACTAGGTCTTCTTCCGTCATATCTTTAACATCATGAGGGTGAACACCTACTGATGCATAAATGAAATCATACTGCTCTGCTAATTTGATGCTAGCATCTGAAGATTCCATATCCGCCCCAGCATTGACTACCCAGTCTACACCTTTATCTTTTAATGATGCTAAGAGTATATCTCTATCTTCATCAAAAGCTTCATCATTATAATGTGCATGTGAATCGAAATACATAGCTTATCCCTCTTATCTTATCTCTATAATATCATACCCTACTTCGTCAATTGCCTCACGTACTGCTGCTTCTGATACTTCGCCTTCTACTGTCGCTTCTTTTGCTTCTAAGCTTACTTCTACTTTTGTTACACCTGCTAATTCTTCTAATGCTTCTTTTACGTGTTTTACACAGTGCATACAGCTCATTCCATCAATTTTAATAATCATTATTCTCTACCTCTTCCTTCTCTATTATGAATTATTTCATTTTATAAGCTTTTAATCTTAGTGCATTTAGAACAACAGATACTGAACTTAAACTCATGGCTGCTGCTGCAAACATAGGGTCTAAGAGAGGCCCTCCAAATAAGTGAAGTAATCCCATGGCTACTGGAATCCCCAGTGTATTGTATCCAAATGCCCAGAATAGATTTTGTTTGATGTTACGTATAGTTTTTTTGCTTAAGTCAATGGCTAATGGCACATCCATTAAATCACTATGCATTAGTACGATATCTGCTGATTCAATAGCTACATCTGTTCCTGATCCAATGGCAATACCTACATCTGCACTTACAAGAGCAGGTGCATCATTGATACCATCCCCAACCATTGCTACTTTTTTACCTTGTGCTTTGTACTCTTCTACAACAGCCGCTTTATCATGTGGCAATACTTCTGATACCACGCGGTCTACATTTACTTGCTTACCGATAGCTTCTGCCGTTTTACGATGGTCACCTGTAAGCATGACTACCTCTAATCCAAGCTGCTGCATTTTTGCTATGGCATCTTTGCTAGTAGCTTTTATGGTATCAGCTACTGCGATAATACCTATAAGGTCTTTTCCATACCCTACATACATCGGTGTCTTTCCTTCAGCCGCTAGGCTATCAAAGATAGTAACCGCATCATCTACGATGATACCTTTTTCTTGCATTAATTTTGTATTTCCTAGATAAAAACTTTCTTGCATATCTTTTAATTTATAGTATATACCATGTCCTGTTACAGAGTCAAAATCCTCTACTGTAAGTAAGGCTACATCTAATTCTTTTGCGTGTTCTACAATTGCTTTTGCTAGAGGATGCTCTGAATTTTTCTCGCCACTAGCGATATACTGGGTCACTTGTTCTTTTGTATAATGCTGAAGTGGATATACATCTGTTACACGTGGTTTACCTTCTGTCACAGTACCTGTCTTATCTAATATAACAACATCTACCTTATGTGCAATCTCTAAAGCCTCTCCACTCTTAATGAGTATACCATTTTCGGCACCTTTCCCTGTGGCTACCATGATAGCCGTTGGTGTAGCCAGTCCTAATGCACATGGACACGCTATGACAAGTACGGAGATAAATATGGTCAGCACAAAAACAAAGCTTTCTCCTGCAAATACCCATGCGATACTTGCCAAAATAGCAAGTAAGATAACTGCTGGTACAAAGTACCCTGATATAATGTCTGCCATTTTTGCGATAGGTGCTTTACTTCCCTGTGCATCTTCTACGAGTTTAACAATTTTGCTAAGAACAGTATTACTTCCTACACCTGTTGCTTTAAATTTAATCGCACCCGTCTGATTAATACTCCCTCCAATTACCTTTTCATCTATACTTTTATTGACAGGGATACTCTCTCCTGTCAGCATAGACTCATCAATTGAAGTCGTTCCTTCTATAATAATGCCGTCACAAGGCACACGCTCTCCTGGACGTACAAATAAAATATCATCTATTTTTAAATCTTCAACTCTTACTTGAACCTCTTCATCACCTTTTATAACGATTGCTGTATCTGGTGCTAGCTTGATAAGGTTCTCAATAGCCTTTGATGTCTTCCCTTTACTAATAGCTTCTAGCATCTTTCCTAGTGTGATAAGTGCTAAAATAGTCCCTGCTGACTCAAAGTAAAGTTGATGTACATAATGAACTTCACCTCTACCTATCTGCACAAGTGCGAAGATACCATAAATATACGCAGCCAAAGTCCCTATAGCTACTAAAGAATCCATATTTGGCATACGCTTTATAAGTGCTTTAAGACCTTTATTAAAGAAAGGATACCCTACGATTAGGATAGGTGTGGTTAGTACAAATTGAATAAGCGCATAGTTAAGCGGTTCGTGCATCGGATCAATAATCCGTGGTAGTGGCATACCTACCATATGCCCCATACTTATAATAAAAAGTGGAATTAAAAATACTAACGATATAATGAATCGCCACTTGAGTTTACTTAAAGGATTATCATCTACTACATCCTGTTTCTCTTCTTCACGTACTACGCCATATCCAGCTTTTTCGATAGCTTGAATAAGTACTTCTTCTGTAAGACGTTGTTCATCAAATTGTATCACAAGCTTCTCAGTAGCAATATTTACACTTGCTTCTGTTACGCCATCTAATTTTTTTACAGTTCTTTCGACTGCCCTTGAACATGCCGCACAGGTCATCCCTGTAATCTTATATTCTTTCATAATCTCCTCCTATATCTATTTATTCAAATATAGTCATATGGTATCATATAACTTTCTATCTGCCAATACTTTTATGTTTATCTTTTCCTTTTATGCTAACTCTATACTTAAACTTAAAAACACCACTCCATTTGGAGCAGTGTTTTCTAAATTGCTATTTCACTCATTTTTGATTCAAAGTATTCTCTCACTAAATGAGGATAACATTCGTTGATAATATAAGATTCAAACTGTAGCCAGTCATTGATTCTTACATATTGCTCATCACCATCTGCATTGTGTGGGCGATTAAAAATAACAGAAGTCCCACCCGCTTTTTGGAATGCTTCTATATTATGCATCCCATCATCTAATAGATAATCTCCCTTAATCATATCTTTAGCCGAACAAACGATAAATTGTCTCAGTGGTAAGAATGGCATATGTTCTTTTAGCCACTCACATTTAGCTTCTACTACACCTGGCTGAGCTGCCGTTACAATATACATTTCAAAAAGTTCACTTTCATAAAGTCTCTTGAATGTCTGAATAGCATCCTCTACAGGTTTTAATTCTTTAAATAAATGAGGCTCATGCATAATATCTAGTATTTCTTCTCCGAAGACAGATACTAAGTCCCATCTATCACAATCTTGCTCTGTAAACTCCGTCTGATACTTTTCATTGAACGTTAATGTGACGGCTTGAATATACTCTGCAAGCACATCATCTTGATCAATTAATAATACTGGTTTTCTATGTTCCATCTATTCACCTTCTTTTTTACATGTAGTGTCCTTATTTTAAGGTTTACTATCATTTTATGAGCTATTTACTTAATTTGTGACATTCTTCTATTTCGTTTTTGAGTTTTTCTATTTTTCTTTTATTCGCTTCTTTATTTAGGCTATAAACTTCATCTTTAACGCCTTTTTGTAGAATTTGAAGTAATGCTTCTTTTTTTTTGCGTTCTTTATCATTCATTTAACTACTCCTTTTACACTTATTTATAATTCTCTCTATAGGACTTGCACTTATGGAAAAATATGTAAATACAATGGTATATATCTATATCTAAAGGAGTTGTTTTACATGCCACGTTTTCCAATGCTCGGTCATAAAATATCTAATATTCGTGGAATAAGTAGTCATGGGGTTGTACAACTCTACGACATCTCTAATAAATGGGTTGTCGTATGTGCTTGTCCTAACACTATGCGTTCTACTTCATCTAATTTAGCTGCATATTATCGTACACTTGCTACTCAAAATATAGAAGTTCTAACAACCAAAAGTTCTACGTCAAATACTAGCATTTACATTATAGACCCTACTTATACAGTTCGCGCAGTACTTCACAATACCCCAGGCACCCCTATTTCCGAAAGTAATATCCAACATATTTTAGATTCCTTACAAACAAGTTACAGACCTGAAATTCAAGGTGTCTCTAATCAACCTACCAATCCTAATTGTCCTAATTATGAAAAATTAGTCGGCGAATATGTACTTGGTAACCCTAAAAATGTGGATCCGCTTCTCAATGATTTCTTAATTTATGCTTTTGCACTTATCCAACCAGGCGGTACCCTTGAAGTATACTCTGAAAAATACCTCCAAGACCTAGCTGACCTCCGTTATGCTAATCCTAACTTAGATGTCATCATGGCTATCGGTGGTTGGGGTAATGATGGATTCTCTGATGCAGCCCTTACGCCTAAATCTCGTTATGATTTTGCCCGAGAGGTAAAAAAATGGGTTGATGAGTATGATTTAGATGGCGTCGACATTGACTGGGAATACCCTGGCAGTAGTGCCTCTGGCATCAAATCTCGCCCTGAAGACCGTGAAAACTTCACACTTCTTCTCCAAGCCTTACGCGAAGTACTAGGCCCTGATGCTTGGATTAGTGTCGCTGGTATTGGTGACAATGCCTATATCAAAAATGTAGATATCGCAGGGATCGCACCTATCATAGATTACTTTAACGTCATGAGCTATGACTTTACCGCTGGTGCCACAGGCGCTCAAGGAGCTAAACATCAATCTAACCTCTACAATTCAGATTTAGCACTTAATAATATTAGCACTGACCTCTATATTCAAAATCTCATCGAAGCTGGTATGCCACCTGAAAAAATCTTAATGGGTATTGGCTTCTACGGACGTAACGGGGCTAAAGTCACTAAAACCTTTGATGAAATCCGAAAGTCTTATATTAATAAAGGTGGCTATAAAGTCAAATGGGATAACGTCGCCAAGGCACCTTATATCGTTGATAAATACGGCAACTTCTTCTTAAGCTTTGACAATGCCCTTTCTATCTACTTTAAAGGCCAATATATCGACCAAAATTGTTTAGCTGGTATGTTCGGTTGGCAAGCCGGCATGGACCAGGCAAATATCCTTATCAATTCCATGTACCTTGCTATGAATGATCCTAGTGAACTTGAGAAAGTCCTTTCAAAAGCATACTACGGTAAATAGTTAAAAAGAGCCAAGATTGATATCCTGGCTCTTTTTCTTTGTGTTATTTTACGTCTGCACCGTGAACCATTTCACCAAGTGGACCTACTGCTACTAAGTTGCCTTCATCATCTGATGCACAAAGTACCATACCTTCTGAAAGGATACCACGTAATTTTACTGGTTTAAGATTTGTCACAACCACTACTTTTTTGCCTACGAACTCTTCTGGCTTGTAGTATTGTGCGATGCCCGATACGATTTGTCTCACTTCATCACCGATGCGAATCTTAGATACTAAAAGTTTGTTTGCTTTTGGTACTGGCTCACATTCGATAACTTCACCAATCTTAAGCTCTACTTTTGAGAAGTCATCAATTGTGATTTCTTCTTTCTTTGGCTTAGCTGGTTTTTCTTCTTTTGGAGCTGCTGCAGCTTGTGTAGCTTTCATCTCTGCTTCAAGCTCTGCAAGCTCTTTATCTTTATCAATACGAGGGAACATATTGATGCCTTTTTGTGCTTTTGTATCTCTAGGTAATACACCCCATGTATGGATGCTATCCCATGCTGTTAACTCACCACGTACCACGCCGATTTGCTCCCAGATCTTCTCTGGCGTTTGTGGCATGAATGGCTCTACCATGATACTTATGATACGAAGACCTTCTGCAAGTGTGTAAAGCACATTTGCAAGTTTTGCTTTGTTTGCTTCATCTTTTGCAAGTACCCAAGGCATTGTCTCATCAATGTATTTGTTAAGTCTTCTAATGATAACCCAGATTTCTTCAAGAGCATTATTAAAGAAGAGTTTCTCCATGTACTCTTCTACTTTTACTGTTTGTGCTGCTACTAATTGTTGTACATCAGCATCAAACTCTGTAGCTTCTTGGTCAGCTTGAAGTACGCCACCTTCGAAGTACTTCTCAATCATCGCTACTGTACGAGAGGTTAAGTTACCAAGGTCATTTGCAAGGTCTGAATTGATACGAGAGATAAGTGCTTCGTTTGTGAAGTTACCATCTTGACCGAATGCAATCTCACGAAGTAGGAAGTAACGAATAGCATCGCTACCATAGCGACCTACAAGTACACTTGGGTCTACTACATTCCCTTTAGATTTACTCATCTTTCCACCATCGATTACAAGCCATCCGTGACCGAATACTTGCTTTGGAAGTGGAAGGTCTAGTGCCATAAGAAGTGCTGGCCAAATAATTGTATGGAAACGTACGATTTCCTTACCTACAAGGTGTACTTGTGCTGGCCAGTATTTTTGGTACATTTCATCATTCTCTGTGCCATAACCTAATGCAGAGATGTAGTTTGATAAAGCATCAATCCATACGTATACTACGTGACCTGGATCGAACTCTACTGGTACACCCCATTTGAATGATGTACGAGATACACATAAGTCTTCAAGACCTGGACGAAGGAAGTTATTAAGCATTTCGTTTTGTCTTGTTGTTGGTTGGATGAATTCTGGATGCTCTTCGATGTACTGGATGAGTCTATCTTGGTATTTTGAAAGCTTGAAGAAGTATGATTCTTCTTTTACTTCTTCTACTGCACGACCACAGTCTGGGCATTTGCCATCTACTAATTGGTGGTCTGTGAAGAATGTCTCACATGGTGTACAGTACTTACCTGCGTACTCACTCTTATAGATATCACCTTGATCATAAAGTTGCTTAAAGATTCTTTGAACAGTTGCTTTATGTTCCTCATCTGTTGTACGGATGAATTTATCGTAGCTAATGTCCATCGTCTTCCAGAGGTCTTTGATCCAGTCTACGATGTTGTCTACGAATTGTTGTGGTGTTACGCTCTCTTCTGATGCACGTCTCTCAATCTTTTGGCCGTGCTCATCTGTTCCTGTAAGGAACATTACATCATACCCACGAAGTCTTTTATATCTTGACATGGCATCTGCTGCCACTGTTGTATACGAATGTCCGATGTGTAATTTATTACTTGGATAATAAATAGGTGTTGTAATGTAGTAAGTTGGTTTACTCATTTTGCCACTCCTCCTTAGTATTGTTTAAAAAAGTCTATTTCTATTATAGTTTTAAAAACGCGTTATGACAACAAAGTTTTGGTATTTATACGGCCCAAATGTCTTATTTCATAGTATAACTACTTTTTTAGCTTACTATTCCAATGGTCTTGTAGGTCCTGCATTTTGAATAACAAGTAGATAATCGAAGTAATCAGTGGTTACACCACCACTAGGTGGATAATTTCTCTGTCTCGTATACGGCCATAAAAGCTTCTTTTCATAGGGTGAATCTTCTCTATGTAACGGCAATAAAATGAGGTCTTC
>JBOFIT010000015.1:0-5959 GCA_051650305.1 Cellulosilyticaceae bacterium | reverse complement strand
ATGATTAAGGCCCTGGAAAAAGCAAATAAGGATCAGCTTGTGGATGTCATCATCATAGGACGTGGTGGTGGTTCCATCGAAGACTTATGGGCTTTTAACGAAGAGCCTTTGGCAAGAGCGCTTTTTGCATCCCAGATACCTGTGGTTTCAGCAGTAGGCCATGAAGTGGACTTTACCATTTCAGACTTTGTAAGTGACGTACGCGCAGCGACGCCATCTGCGGCTAGCGAGATGGTATTTCCTTCGACAGAAGATTACTTGAAGCGTATCGAACGCCACAGAGAAAGCTTAAGCTATGCTATGACAGTGGCTATGGACAGACGCAGGAAGCGACTGGAGCATTTAGTAGACAGACCGGTATTTGCTAGTAAAGAAAAGTATTTTCAGGATCAGATGCTTATGCTAGATCGTCAGGTAGATGCTTTAGAAAGTGCCTATAAAACAGAAATTCAAAAGGCTACCATTAAGCTAGACAGTAAACTCACAAAACTCGAAGCGTTATCACCCCTTAAGACACTTCAGAGAGGCTACAGCCTCGTGACGAAAGCAGAAGATACGACACTTATAAAAGACGCTTCTCAGTTAGAAGTCGGTGATACGGTGAAGCTCACATTTGCAGAAGGTTATGTGGTAAGTAGGGTAGAGCAGAAAGGATAGAAGAGATGGCAAAGAAGCAGCAAAAGCATTTTGAAGGTGCCTTAGAAGCTTTAGAAGCAATTATTTACGAATTAGAAAGTGGTACTTTAACACTCGAAGAAAGTATCAAACATTATAAAAATGGCATTGAACTTGCAGCTTTTTGTAGTGAAGCACTAAAGAAAGCTGAGCAAGAAGTTTATCTACTGGAAAAAGAAGGTTTTAAAAAAGTGGATGGGGAATTGGCGAATGAATAATAAATTACAGGTATATAGGGAAATAATAGAACAAAAGCTTGTGAGTAGTATGCCAAAAGCAGAAGGACCTTTTAGTACGCTTATAGATGCCATGTCTTATAGTCTTCAGGCAGGTGGTAAGCGTATACGTCCGATTCTGATGCAATTAGCATTTGAAGCAGTTGGCGGGCAAGGTGATATTAGTGCTTATTTATGTGCCATTGAGATGATTCATACGTATTCTCTTATCCATGATGATTTGCCAGCCATGGATAATGATGACCTTAGAAGAGGTAAACCGACCAATCATGTGGTGTTTGGAGAAGCCACAGCCATACTGGCGGGAGATGGGCTTTTGAACTACGCTTTTGAGTGTATGTTACAAGACGCCATCGAAGCAGATGATATGGCGAGGGTGCGTGCAGCACACGTGCTTGGTGAAGCAAGTGGCTGGTCAGGCATGATCGGTGGACAAGTGCTGGATATGGCAAGTGAAGGGCAGACCATTGAACTAGAAACCCTTGACTGCATTCACCTTCATAAGACAGGTGCACTACTCAGTGCAGCTACAAAGATGGGAGCAATCCTTGGACACGGCTCACCAACAGAAATTAGTGCGCTATACGCCTATGGTGCTTACTTAGGAAAAGTATTCCAGATTATAGATGATGTACTTGACCAAGTAGGTGAGACAGAAGCTTTAGGCAAGCCAACACACAGTGACATCAAAAACGATAAAAGAACGTATACATCTTTTTATACGGTTGATGAATGTTATGAGATTGCTAAAGACCTTACGGAGAAGGCGATTAGGTGTCTTGAACGTGTGGAAGGTGACACCACTTTGCTGAAAGAGATTGCAACAAATCTGATTTATCGTAAGCATTAGGGAGGAACAATGGAAGCATACCAAGAAATCTTATCCAATCAAATACTTATGACGGCATTAGTAAGCTGGTTTTTAGCCCAATTATTTAAGGTTGTGTTGACCCTTATTAATGATCGTAAACTAGATTTTCATAAATTCATTGCATCAGGAGGCATGCCTAGTTCACATAGTTCCTTTACTACAGCGTTAGCTATTGGTGTAGGGCAAGTGCACGGATATGACGGTGCATTGTTTGCCATTGCGGCAGTATTTAGCTTTGTCGTTATGTATGACGCTGCTAATGTGAGGCTAGAAGCAGGAAAGCAAGCAGCACTTCTAAATCGCATTATTGATGTGATGCAGGACCCAAATGTTACTTTGGATGCAAGACTTAAGGAACTATTAGGCCATACACCACTACAAGTGGCAGCAGGCGCTCTATTAGGTATTGTAACAGCACTTATATTGATACCATAGGGTATAGTTGAAATGGCAATCTTAGGGTTGTCATTTTTTTAAAGTTAGGGGAGAAATCAAAAAGAAAGAGAGCAAAACCTATGTTAAAAACGTTAGCCCGTATAAAAGGTAGTAGTGATGTGAAGGCTTTAACCACAGAAGAATTACCTTTATTAGCAAAAGATATTAGAAGCTTTCTCGTACAAAGCTTATCAAAAACAGGAGGGCACCTATCATCCAATCTAGGCATTGTGGAACTTACCATTGCCATGCATTATGTATTCAATTCACCAGAAGATGAATTCGTATGGGATGTAGGACACCAAGCTTATGTGCACAAGCTCTTGACCGGAAGAAGAAAAGGCTTCAAAAGTCTACGCCAGTATGGAGGCATGAGTGGTTTCCCGAAACGTAGTGAAAGCGCACATGATTGTTTTGAGACGGGCCATAGCTCTACATCTATTTCAGCGGCACTAGGCTTAGCTGTTGCCAGAGATTTAAAAGGTGAGCATCATCATGTGTTAGCAGTCATCGGTGATGGTGCCTTGACAGGTGGGATGGCGTATGAAGCCCTAAACAATGCAGGAAGAGGCCATACAAACCTTATCGTTATTTTAAATGACAATGAAATGAGTATTGCTGAAAATGTAGGCGGTATGGGACGTTACCTGAATCGTCTACGTTCTACAAAAGAATACGCACGGGCAAAAGAAGATGTACAAGGTATTTTAGGGAGCATTCCTGTAGTAGGTGATGGTCTGGTAAATACAGTACGTCGCACCAAAGAAGGCCTTAAGACTTTCCTCATTGATAATACCCTTTTTGAGCAGATGGGCTTCACTTATTTAGGGCCTATTGATGGCCATGATTTTGAAGGTTTGATTGAAATGCTAGAAAACGCTAAAGGGATGAAAGGGCCAATCATTATCCACGTGAAGACCAAAAAAGGCCGAGGCTACCGTTTAGCCGAAGAAAACCCAAGCCTTTACCATGGAGTAGGACCTTTCGATATGAAGGAAGGGGTACAAAGTAAATTAGGTGGCAAGAACTTTTCCGGAGCTTTTGGCGATGCTATGGTAAAGCTAGGTGCAGACCATAAAGAATTGGTAGCCATTACAGCAGCCATGTCTGATGGAACGGGACTTGTGCCATTCGAAAAGACGTATCCAGACCGTTTCTTTGATGTAGGCATTGCAGAACAGCACGCAGTGACCTTTGCAGCGGGACTCGCAGTGAAAGGCTACCGTCCAGTGGTGGCAGTGTACTCATCCTTCTTACAACGTGCCTATGACCAAGTGCTTCATGATGTGGCACTTCAGAACCTGCCAGTCATTTTCTGTATTGACCGTGCGGGGTTAGTCGGAGAAGATGGCAGTACGCACCAAGGGATTTATGATATTGCTTACTTAAGTCACATTCCAAATATCACCTTTTTATCTGTCAAGATGCCAGAAGAAATGGAAGACGCCTTAAAGTACGCCTTGACATGTAAAGGGCCAGTGGCCATCCGCTATCCTAGAGGGACAACACAAATCGATGCTAAGTATCAGATAGATTATACAAATGTAGGGCTACACGTACTTGAAGAAGGTACGAAGGTAGCCGTGTTAGCCACAGGGAAAGCAGTGGAATGGGCATTGAATGTACGTGCGTATCTACTAGATAAAGGCGTGGACGTGACTGTGGTAGAAGCACCATGTATCACACCTGTAGACGGAGAAGGCTTAGAAGCACTAGGCGATCAGTATGAGGTGATTTTTACGATGGAAGATCACATTGCAGCCAGTGGATTTGGTTCTTTAATAGCCAAGCATTTAAAGTGTGCGGGTAAATCCGCGGCAGTGGTGAACTTCGCTTATGAGAATGGCATCATTCATCACGGCGCTGTACCACGCTTATTAGAAGAGCAACAGATGTCTCCAGAGCAATTAGGGGAGCAAATTTTAGCATATATACAGAAAGAGAGTTAAAACATGGCAGAAAAAGTAGCAAAAGAAAGACTTGATATATTAATCGCAGAGAGACGCCTTGCAGAGTCTAGAGAACGTGCGAAAGCATACATTATGGCGGGCGTTGTGTACGTAGATGGACAAAAAGAAGATAAACCAGGTCTTAAAATTCCAGTAACGGCATCTATCGAAGTACGTCAAAAGATGAAGTACGTAAGTCGCGGTGGGTACAAACTTGAGAAAGCGATGGAAGTTTTTCCTCTGACATTAGAAGGCAAAGTATGTATGGACGTGGGTGCATCTACTGGTGGCTTTACAGACTGTATGCTTCAAAATGGTGCGGTTAAAGTGTATGCCATTGATGTAGGGTATGGACAACTTGCATGGGCACTTCGCCAAGACGAACGTGTGGTATGTATGGAAAAGACCAATATGCGTTATGTGACCCATGAGCAAGTACCAGAAGAGGTGATGTTTAGTTCAATTGACGTTTCTTTCATTTCACTGACAAAGATTCTTCAATCAGTTTATGATTTGCTAAAAGCAGAAGAGGGGGAAGTTGTGGCACTTATCAAGCCACAATTCGAAGCTGGTCGCGAGCAAGTAGAAAAGCATGGGGTTGTTAGAGACCCTAAGGTACACCAACAAGTTATCCATAACGTTTGGGAGTATGCTACAAGTATAGGGTTTCATGTAGCAGGCCTTGATTTTTCACCTATTAAAGGACCAGAAGGCAATATCGAATACCTTATCCACCTTCAAAAAAGAACTGGAGAAGAAACGACGCTTGATCAGGAAAAGATGGTCAAACAAGTAGTACAAGCATCCCATGAAACTTTATAAGTAGGTGATGAAGGTGAAAAAAATAGGTATTATACCTAATTTGTTAAAAGATAATGAATTAGCCATTACAGAGCAAGTAGTGGCCTGGCTTTTAGAAAAGTCTTTCGAGGTGTATGTAGCAGAGCACATTGCTACATCCCTCAAAAGTCCTTGTATAAAAGTAGAGGAAGAAGAACTTTACAAATACTGTGAAGCCATCATTGCCATTGGTGGCGACGGTACCATCCTAGGTATCGCACAAAAAGCATGTGTCTATGATGTGCCAATCATCGGCATTAACCTTGGACGACTAGGGTTTTTAGCAGATGTAGAAACAAGTGTGATGGAAGAACTTCTAGAAAAGTTATTGAAAGATGATTATCATATCGAAGAACGTATGATGCTAGGCGTAAAGGTCATCGAACCTTCTGGCGAAGTCCAGCGCTTTTTTGCTCTTAATGATATTAGTGTGACGAGAGGAAGCTGCTCACGCATTACAGAATTTGAAGTATTGGTGAATGATGCGTTCGTTGATATTTATCCAGCAGATGGTGTCGTCATAGCGACTCCTACTGGATCCACAGGCTATAACCTCTCAGCAGGAGGGCCAATCGTAAGTCCAAAAGCCAAGACTATACTTATAACACCTATTTGCCCACATACCATCTATTCACGGACGATGGTACTGGCAGACGATGATAAAGTACACATCAAAACACATAATTTTAGCGGAACACAATTAGAACTAGGCGTAGATGGACAAACTAAAATATACGTTACACCAGCACATCAAATAGAAATCGAAAAAGCACCGTATACGACGAAGCTTATTAAGCTTTCGGATTTACACTTTTTTGAAATTTTAAGAAAAAAAATCGTGGAAAGGCGATAACGACCATGGGAATGAAAGAACAAAGACAGTCGAAAATCTTAAGTTTAATTACAAAAAACGAAATTGAAACCCAAGAAGAGTTGGCAGAAGCATTAGAAGC
>JBOFIT010000014.1:0-2757 GCA_051650305.1 Cellulosilyticaceae bacterium | reverse complement strand
TAGCCATACTTGGTATAGTTCCCATCGCGCCAAAAGCAATGACTGCTGCTGCAGCTACACCTACATATTTTTTATACCCACCATTCACTTTATTGTCTCTTACTTTATCGCTAAATTTTTTCATCATTCTTTTCTCCTCAAGTTTTGTTAGATTTTTTTTCTCATACTGCTCTATATTTGTATCCATCTCATTTAGTAAATCATAAATGTTCTTTTCCATACGATCCTCTCCTCTACCCTATCCAAATAATTTTTTAAGTTTATTTTTAGCCCGTGATACGCGATTATAAATCACATCTTTTTGCATCCCCATTGTCTTGCTTATTTCATCCATAGATTGCTCTTGAACGTACAGTTTCACAAAAAGTTGACGATCCTTCTCCTTGATATGGGTGAGCATTTCTTCAAAATCCTTACTTATCTCATCTTTTACAAGTGCTTCATACGCTATATCCCCTATTTGTAAATGCGTATCCTCTATGGACTGCTGATCTAGTTCTCTCTTATGTTTTCTTACATAATTGAGCGCTGTGTACTTCGCTACACCTGCCAGCCAATTTTTAAAAGTATTCACTTCTGGGTTAAAGCGGTCAATATGTTGCCAAACTGCAAGTAATATATCATTCATGCATTCTTCTTCATAAGATGGAAGCTGGTATAAATGTTTTTTTACTATTGTTTTTATAATCCAACCATACTGCTGGATTACATACTCTATGGCTTCTTCATTACCTCTTACTATTTGAGAAACAAAGTTATCTTCTGTTATGCGCATATTTTTTTCCTCTCTTTTGCTTCTTCATCTTATACTTAACATTCTTTCCTATCTAATCTATCATTTTTACAAATTTTTTTATGAAATTAATTTTTGGGACAAAAAAATACACCTTCCTGTAGGTGTATTTTCTTTATTTCTCTACATCAATGGTGCCATAAGTCTTAGGAGGCCTCTAGCCACACGAAGACGTAGGGGTACCTTCTTGGTATCCTCTATAGTTTGTAATGTACATACTTCTAGCGTCTTTTCGAAGTCTTCTTTTAACTGCATAACCGCTTGGTTATAAGCTAAAAATGCGCCACATTCATAGTGGTGATAGAGGCTTCGATAATCTAAATTGATGGTACCTATTACTGCCACCTTATCATCCGCTACAAATGTCTTAGAGTGAATAAATCCTGGTGTGTATTCATAAATCTTCACGCCACTCTCTATAAGTTGTTTATAGTAAGACCTTGTCATCATATGCACATACCACTTATCGCCTATATGTGGTGTTACGATGCGTACATCTACCCCTCGCTTTGCTGCTAAATTAAACGCAGTAACCATTTCATTATCTACAATAAGATATGGACTATTAATATAGATATACTTTGTAGCCTGATTAATCATATTGAGGTATACGGACTCACCTACATACTCTTCATCAAAAGGACTATCACCGAAAGGTTGTACATAACCATCACTCTCAAACGGTTCAGGATGGTGTACATGTGGCATATATTGCTCATATGTCGCTTCCATCGGTCTATAATAATTCCATAGTTCTAAGAAAAGTAAAGTAAGTCCCCATACAGCTTCACCTTTCATATAAAGTCCACAGTCTTTCCAATGTCCATGCTTTGGATAGGCATTGATATACTCATCTGCTAGATTCACCCCACCTGTAAAGCCAACATAGCCATCTATAACAGTAATTTTTCTATGATCTCTGTTGTGTAACTCGATGGCAAGTCGTGCTCTAAATGGATTGAATACTACGCATTTAATGCCTTTTTCCTCTAGTTTCTTATGATACCCTCTAGGAAGTGTTTGTAGACATCCTACGTCATCATACATCACACGCACATCCACGCCTTCCTTTACTTTACGCTCCAGAATTTCTAATAAGTCACCCCACATCTCACCCTCTTCTAGGATAAAATATTCCATAAAGATATAGTGCTCTGCTTCGTTCAGTGCTTTTTTCATGGCCTCAAAAAGTTCTTCACCTAATCCTAGATACTGGCACGTTGTATCTTTGTAGACACCCATTCCTGTGACATTATAGATATACTGACTTTGAGATGCCACTGATTCTTCACGTTCTGTTAGTTCTTCTAGGGTTTGTTTCATTTCTGGTACATACGCCTTAGTCTTCTCTGCAAGTTCCTCTACGATATGCTTCGTCTTTGGAGCTATTTTACTTGTGCCAAACATTAGATAGAACAGCCCTCCAAATATAGGAAATGCCATCATCATAATAATCCAAGGTATCTTTACTTCTGGATTATCTCTTTTATTCATGACCCAAAAAACCATGGCCATACTTAAGAATACAAATCCTGCATAAATATAGACAAAGTACTGACTAAGCTGCCATATAAGCATTCCTAAAAAAAGCATTTGTATAAGTAATAACACGCCTACTACAGCCATTCTGCTTAAAAGTACATTAAGTATACGTCCAATGAAAAATCCTTCTTTTTTTGCTTGAGCATTCATAAAAAATCCCCTCCTAACGTCCATATTTGTTTATTACTATTTGATAGTATAAACTTTTATGTAATTTTTTCAAGTTTTTTACTTGTTTTATTGAATTTTCTTTATAAGTAGTCTACATTAAATATATAGTTTATCAAAGGAGGCTTGAAAATGAAAGACCATCTTTTCAAAAAAATATGTTTTATCGCGACTTACTGCTTTCTTCTAGCACTTATTGTCGTTCGTTTTAATAGTATTTATGACTTTTATTTACGTGGATTAAGTATACTTTC
>JBOFIT010000013.1:0-28708 GCA_051650305.1 Cellulosilyticaceae bacterium | reverse complement strand
TAGCAGCTTGGAAATCTGCTTGTAATTTTTGATAGAATTCAGCATGTGGGTCTGTTCCACCGAACATAGATACTGTTTTAAGTGTTACAGGGCCAGCTGGCTTTTCAGCTTCTGGTTGTTTTGCTGTGTCTCCACCATTATCTGCTGGTTTTTGAGCTTCTGGTTTTGGATCTTCTTTTGGTTGACATCCTACAAATGCACCACCAAGCATTGTTGCTGCTAATCCTAGTGCAAGAACTTTTGAAAACTTTTTCATACTTTGGTTCCCCCCTAATTTTTCTCTAGCCATTGGCTAGTTTCTTATGTGCTAGTAGGTTTCTAGCTTGCTTTTATTATATCACTCACTCTGTTGAATGAGTATATGCCTATTTTGTTTTTTATTGTTCAAATTTGCTTACTCTATTGCACTTTTTATGATTTGTGCCCAATCAAACCTTTATTATATGTACTTTTTGCATATTTCAATAGTTTAAAATGTCTAAAAAGTATAAAAGAGCATAAAAGTTTATTGATTTCACATAAACTTTTACACTCTTTTTCTTAATACATTTTATTTCTAAATTCATTCGGGGTGACAGTAGCTATCTTTTTAAACATCTTAGAGAAATAAGCTGTGTCTGTATACCCTACTTGTTCTGCTATTTCATAGATTTTCATATTGGTCTCTAACAAAAGTTTTTTGGCATTTTCAATGCGCACTGTATTGAGTAAATCCACAAAATTCGTCCCCGTCTGTTTTTTTAGTACCTTACATAGATGCCATGTACTTACATAAAGCGAATCGGCTACTGTTTGTAAGTCTAGCTTTTCATTATAATTATTATGTATATATTCAATGGCTTGCTTCACTAAAAATTGCGGTTTATCCATATCACTTTTACTTTCTACTATTTCTTCTTGGGTTTCTTCTACTATGCTAACACCCGATTCTCTTAGCTTTTTCACAGCAGCTTCAACAGCTTCATGAATTTCATCTAACTTGGAGGGTTTAAGTAAAAATCTTAAAACTCCTAGATGAATAGCTTGCCTAGCGTATTCGAATTCTCTATATCCTGTCAAAATAATAATCTGTATATTTTGATTAATGCTTTGTATTTCTTCGATCATCTCGAAACCATCTTTATTTGGCATATGAATATCTGAGATAACGATATCTGGTCGCAGTTTCAAAATCTGCTCGACCCCTTCCTCTCCATCTCTTGCCTCTCCTACTAATTCACATCCCATTTCTTGCCACGGAATCATTTGTTTCATACCTTCTCTAATAAAAAACTCATCATCTATCACTAGTACTTTATACATATACTTCCCCCTCTATTACTTCTATTCTCCAGTATAGGTTTTTGGTATAACCATTCTAACTTGCGTACCTTCGTTATATTGACTCTTCATTTCAATACCGTAGCTTTCACCATAAAGTAACTTGATACGTTTTTGTACGTTAATCACACCGATATGTCCACTATTTCCTTTCTCTGTTTCTAGCTCATCTTTATCTAATGCTTCTAATTGCTTATTGATATACAACAGCTTATCTTCTGGAATGCCTTTTCCATTATCTTTGACCCATATACAGATATTTTGGTCATCTATTTCTTTAATTTCAATACATACAAGGCCTTTTCCTCTTGCTTCTACTCCATGCTTGAGTGCATTTTCTACGATAGGCTGAATGATAAGCTTTGGAATTTTGCAGGTCATTAATTCTTCTTCTATATCTAATGTAAACTGTACACCATCACCAAAACGTTTTTGAATAAGGAAAATATAGTTTTTGATATAGTCCATCTCCGCAGCGATTGTTAGAAAATGATTACTACGTCTATCGATGTTGACTTCCATAATCCCTGATAACGCCCCTATCATTTCAGACAAATCATCATTCCCTGTCATTCTTGCCTTCCAGTTAATCATCTCTAAGGTATTGTATAAGAAGTGTGGATTAATCTGAGATCTTAAGACTTTTAGCTCCGCATTTTTTAATGCAATTTGCTCTTTGTACACACAGTTTACTAGGTATTTCAACTGTCTACTCATCCCATTAAAAGCACCAAACACATACCCAAACTCATCTGTACGCTCTGATTTAACTTCCACACCCATTTCTCCGTTTTCAATTTGTTGCATCTTACCACTTAATATGTATATCGGTTGAATAATTTCTTTATAGAGTTTATTTGCCAACACTAAGAAAATAGGTAGTACACTCATACAGAGAATAAAAATAAACCTCGACATTGCACGAATATCTGCAAGCAAAATATCTAAGGAGATATAAACAGCACTTCCTAATGATAAATTGTGATGTTCAAACGTATTATAGACGACAGCTTGACTTCTACTTTCCTCTCTATACACCACGCCTGGTTGTGGATGTGTATTTTGGAAATCAATGAGCTTTTTCTTATTTTGCTCTTGTAAGTTTCCTATACTCATAATTTCATTCTTAGCATCCGCCACCACATACACAGCTTCTTTTGCACCTTCTAGCATACCTGCATATTTTCTCAAAAGGTATGTCATATCTAGTTTAAAAATAGCTGTACCACAGTGTTTGGACGTTAATCGATAAAAGATTTTCTTCCCTAGATAGACATTATTTTCCTCATCTACATAATAACCAATTCTATCTTTTTCTAGAATCCTATTCATATTTTCATAAACTTTATTACGTTCAAAAGCATTGATTTCATTTATCGTATCATTCTTATCTCTCGTCTCAATCGTCCCAAAATCTTGACTTCCTGCAAATTGATATGCAACTGCTGAGATATCCTGCCTTGATAAAAGTAAAGATTTTAAATATGCCGTTACTTTTTGTGTTAGGGCAAAATCCCCTCTTATGAGATTTTCATATTTGTTGCGCATTTCAGGATACAACTTTAGATGCTCCATACTTATATTGTTTGCTTTTAACAAATTATAATAATAGGTAGTGTATTCATACACTGCTTCATCTTTTTGTGCTGCATCTGTAAATTTCTCTACTTCCTCCAACTCTTCTTGCAGTTGTTCCGCAACAACTAAAATATCTTTTTGAACGGTTTCAATAAAGTGTTTCGTAATGACCTGTTCGTAATTTGCATAACCTACATATCCTATTAAAATCATAGGATACAAGACAAGTATAATGACAAAAATAATCCACTTTGTCTTAATGGATGTCGCTTGATACATGTTTCGAATACGCCTCTTCATACGTCTCTCCCTCATATTCTGTCAAACTCACTAAATTTTATATCTAATTATAGCATATTTTCCCTATAACATTGAACATTAGTTCATATTTTCTATTATTATTATATTTTTATTCTTTATTTTCTACTTGCACTCTATGTTATACTAGTGCTAACGTTTAAAATGTTTATGCATTACCCATACTACATACAGTAAATTTGACTCACAGGAGGTTTATGATGCATCATTATAAAATGATTATTTCTTATGACGGATCTAAATATATGGGATGGCAACGTCAATCAACATCCCCACTAAAGACAATTCAAGGTAAACTCGAGCATGTCCTTTCACTTCTTTTTGATGAACCGATACAGGTCATTGCTTCTGGTCGTACAGATGCGGGGGTCCATGCACTTAAGCAAGTGGCTAACTTCCATAGCCATACACTAAAATCCCCAGAGGAAATCATCACTTATCTTAAGCAGTATCTTCCAAAAGACATTGCTATTATCGCTCTTACATCGGCTTCACCGCGTTTTCATGCACGCTATAATTGTACAACTAAGACATATATGTACCGCATCGATACAGGTGAGTTTGCGAATCCTTTTCTTCTTAGATATGCCTACCATATCGGACAACCTCTGGATACCTCTGCTATGGAAGAAGCTATACAGCATCTTTTAGGTACCCATGATTTCCAAAGCTTTACCTCTATGAAGAGCAAGAAGAAATCTACCATAAAGACCATCCAAAGCATTACCATCACCAAAGAAAACGACTTATACACGCTCACATATACTGGCAATGGCTTCTTACAACACATGGTACGTATCTTAACTGGTACACTCATTGAAGTCGGCCTCGGCAACTTAAAAGCTTCTGAAATACCACGCATTTTAGATGGAAAGTCGAGACCACTTTCAGGACCTACTGCTCCTGCCCATGGCCTTTGTCTAAAAGAAGTAAATTATGATTAATTTATGATTAACAGGAGGAACCCCTTTTGGAACTTTATACAATTGCACAAAGAAAGCTCTTTATGAATAAGCTCCTAAAGTCTGAGCTCTTTGATAACTTCGAGCTTAGAGAAGCACTTATTCATACATCTTTTAAAACCATCGTTGATGGCACTCGCAACAAAGATTTCTTTTCTTCCATTGAAGATTTACCTACTCCGCCAGCAGAACTTTCTACCTATATTACATGGCGCGAAGCACGACCTTATATTTACCAGCTTATTTTAGGCGATAAGTCACCATCTTACTTCAAGATTATCTTATCCCTCTCTCAAAAAAAAGCTCATGATTTATCAGCAGATATTGATACTTGCTTTATCAATCTCATTTTTAAAGAGGGTACTATCACTTGTACAACGGGAGTCGCTTATAAAAACTTCACATTAGATAAAACACCTGATACACTCTGGGATGAACGCATCAAACAATTTTTGTTTAAGTACGCATTTTTATAATTAAAGGGGGCTTTACCTTGAACTACGGAAAGTTACAACTAAGTTTTTTCCTTTTATTTTTAATGACACTTATCCATCTTTTCTTATCTATTTTTATATTAAAGCATATGCTCATGAGCATCTTATCTCTCATTGCTATGTTGCTCTGTGTGCTAGGCCTTTGGTATACTTTCAAAAAACAACGCGAAAAAAAGGAGTAGGTTTTATGCCTACTCCTTTTTCCGTATTACCTTTTCTGGATTGGATTATTTTCCACCCATTTGAGCTTCTTGAGCTTTGATCATACGTTTTACCATTTCTCCACCAACTGAACCTACTTGTTTAGCTGTAAGATCTCCATTGTATCCTTGTTTTAAAGGTACACCAAGTTCTGAAGCTACTTCTTGTTTCATACTTTCTAAACCTGCGTTTTTCATGTGAGTTTCCTCCTTGAGTTTGGTTGATGTTATCAAAAGAATAAACCCTGAAGCTACTCTTTTGATACTAACCAGCTGGTTTTGTTTGCTGGTTATAGTCATAATTTACCCTGAATGTCTTATTATTATTACAGCTAATTTTTCCCATCTTTTAATTCTTTTTTCCTCATATAAAGTTAACCCTCTTTATGGTTTTTGGGCATTTCTGGATATATTGACAAGGTGTTTTCTCTCGTATTATGATAAGAGTGTTATATTTATAAAAGGAGTGATTTCAATGTCTAAACAAGGTAATTTATCAATTCATAGCGAAAACATTTTTCCTATTATTAAAAAATGGCTTTACTCTGACCATGATATTTTTGTCCGCGAACTTATCTCTAATGCATCAGATGCCATTTTAAAATTCAAAAAGCTTTGTGATATGGGGGAAGCATCTTGCAGTACTGAAGAAACTTTCCAAATCACAGTAACAGCTGACGAAAAAGCACAAACACTTACCATCTCTGATAACGGAATTGGTATGACTGAAGAGGAAATCGAAAAATACATTACTCAAATTGCTTTTTCTGGTGCTGAAGACTTTTTAAACAAATATAAAGATAAGATGGATGATGACCAAATCATCGGTCACTTCGGACTAGGCTTCTACTCTAGTTTCATGGTAGCTGACCAAGTGGAGATCCACACAAAATCCTATCAAGATGCTCCAGCTGTCCTTTGGCAGTGTGATGGCGGTACTACTTATGAATTAACTTCTGGCACACGCACAAGCCGTGGTACAGATATCATTCTACACATCACTGATGATTGTAAATCATTCTTAAACTACAGCACACTTACTGGCATTGTAGAGAAATACTGTAACTTTATGCCTGTACCAATCTATGTAGTAGATGCTTCTAAAGAAACAACCGAAGATGCTGCTGACGCTGAACCTACACCAATTAACGATACGACACCTCTTTATATCAAGAAACCTTCTGAGTGTACTGAAGAAGCTTATAAGTCTTTCTATCAAAAAACTTTCATGGACTTTAATGAGCCACTCTTCTGGATTCATCTGAATATGGATTATCCTTTCAGATTAAAAGGTATCCTCTACTTCCCTAAACTCAAAAATGACTTCGAAGTCGTAGAAGGTAAAATCAAGCTTTACAACAACCAAGTATTCGTAGCTGATAATATCAAAGAAGTAATCCCAGAGTTTTTACTTCTTCTAAAAGGTGTCATTGACTGTCCTGATATTCCACTTAACGTTTCTAGAAGCTTCCTTCAAAACGATGGCTTCGTCCAAAAAATCTCTGACTACATCATCAAAAAAGTAGCTGACAAACTCACTTCTCTTTCTAAAAACGATACAGAGAATTACAAGAAGTTTTGGGATTCTATCGCACCATTTATCAAGTATGGTTGCCTAAGAGAACAGAAATTCTTCACCAAAATGAAGGATCATATCCTCTATAAGACAACTGATGAGGACTATATCACACTTCCTGACTACTTAGAAAAGACCAAAGAAACACTTGAAAACAAAGTGGTTTATATCTCAGACGAGGTTCAACAAGCACAGTACATTAATATGTTTAAAGAAAACGGACTTCTAGCAGTGTATTTACCACATCCTATTGATAGTCCTTTTATGTCTCATGTAGAAGCTGAAAACAGTGACGTCAAGTTTATGCGTATCGATTCAGACTTATCAAGTGCACTTAAGAACGAAGCTATCGATACAGACCATGAAACAAAAATCACAAACCTCTTTAATGCGGTTTTAAATAAAGAAGCACTTAAGATTTCTGTACAAAACCTTAAGTCTAAAAACGTAGCATCCATGCTTCTTGTATCTGAAGAAGCACGTCGTATGCAAGAAATGATGAAGATGTATGGTATGGACCCTAGTGCACTTCCACCTTCAGAAGCAACGCTTGTCCTTAACCAGAACCATCCACTTATCACAACACTTGTGGCTAAAGACTTGGATGCATCTACAAAAGAAATGCTTTGTAATCACCTTTATGACTTAGCACTTCTTTCTAATCAAACACTTAGCCCCGAAGCAATGCAAGCATTCTTAGTTCGTAACAACGAACTTATGCTTAAGCTTGTGGAAAGCAACTAATATCTTATAACTTCAAAGAGCAAAAAAAGTAGGCACAATATGCCTACTTTTTTTGTAGTTTTATCCGTTACATATGGCGTGTAGTTTTTGAGCCAATGTACTTAATTCATCTGTTTGTTCCCCCAGTTTTACCATATCCTCTAATTGCTTTTGGACATTTGCATTCACTTCTTCTGTAACCGCCGTATGCTCCTCTGCAATACTTACACTCTCTTCTATGCTTTCTTGCATCTTTTTAAAGATACGTCTGAGCTCATCCATAATTGCTACTTCCTGAGAAATGCCTTCTTTATTATCCGCACTGATCTGTGCAAGTACTTCAAAGTCCTTTGCTAGCTTTAAAATCGTATCCATACCTGCTTCCGTGGCTTCATTTCCCACTCCAGCTGCTTCTATAGCTGCCTTTGCTTTATGGTGAATTTCTCTCAATACTTCTCTAATGCCTTCTACCATCTTCTTACTATCTTCAGATAGATGGCGAATCTCACCTGCAACAACTGCAAATCCTCTACCTGCTTCTCCTGCTCTGGATGCCTCTATAGCTGCATTAAGTGCCAGTAAGTTGGATTGTTCTGCAATATGATGGATACTTAAAAGCATCTTTGTAATAGCTTCTAGCTGTTCACCTAATACTGTGACTGTATCATTTGATGTACTTACTGCCCCACGAATAAGTTCCATCTGGCGTGCCATTTCACTCATTTGCCTACGACTTCTTTCCATTGCCTGCTCGAGATGCCCCGTCTGCTCTGCTACATTTTCTGTAATTTGTGTCGTACGTTCCACATAGGCTTCCACTTCTTGCATTTGATGGTTCATCATCATCATTCCATCCGCTTGGCACCCTACACCTGTAGCTATCTCTTCCATAGCTTGCCCAATATGGTTTGTCGTTAGAATACCACTCTTTGTATGTTCATTTAATTTTTCTGCTTCTTTTTGAATGAGATGTTCTACTTCTGTGATTTGCCCTAGTACATTCTCTTGTTGTTCATTAAGCTTTGCTGCTTTCTTTTCTTTTTCTACTGCCTCCTCAATGAGAGCTTTTCCCCATCGTGTTAGACAATATATCATTACAAACATAGCATTTATGGTCGCCAAAATCTGTAAAAACTCCCCTAGATGATTTATCTCTCCCAGAAGGGCCTGTGGGTTTATACAATATGCAATAATCCACACTACATTATAAATACTGCCGTAAACAACAACCATCCGTTGATTAAAGTACAACCCAATCATCACAATTGTTAAGTACAAGGTATAATGTGTCTCTAACATAAACCCTTCCTCAAAAACCATAATACTTATCAGGGCAATTGCTGGTAATACACAAAGTAGTACCCCTCTCGCTTCTTCTGAAATTTTAGGCATCCAATAAACACCTAAAAGCACCCCTACAACAACCGCTGCATCTATAAGTGTACTCATACCTTCTGCTATTCCTAATGTAACCAGTGCTTGAATAGCTATAATACTACTCATTATAACCCCTATTGCCAAGTTAACTTTGTGTGCTCTTCTTTCTACCGACATTGCTGGTCTCCTTTTAGTCTATCATTCCTTTATGAGATATATCGGCAGTTTTTAGATATACTTTATGTCTACAGTTGTATCCATTCATCGATATGATACAGATAAAGCCAGTTTTCTTTCACATCTTTTTTCATAATACTTCCTAGTGCCTTGCTGTAAAGTTCTAACTGGATACGGTAGCGTTCTTTGATAGCGTGTACACTTGCTTCTTTTTGAGATTCATCTACATAGTCCGTCTTATAATCGACCACAACAATACCGTCATCTTCTATAAAGCAAGTATCTACAATCCCTTGAATAAGCATGGATTCATCTTCTGGATACTGTTCATCTACCTCTTTTGCTGGCAATAGATACACGAACGCCTTTTCTTTAAATATATGCTTCGCAGCTTCCATACGCTCCTGCATCGGACTATTAGCCACACTTACAAGCTTTTCGATGCTTATGACTTTTCGCACATCTTCGTCTAGTCTTCCTTCTCTTATAAGCCTTGAGATTTCCCCTTCAATGGCTTCTGCTGTTTTCAACTTTCCTAAGTCCACTTGTTCTAAAACACTATGCACAAGTGTTCCCCGTGTGGTAGCTTTCATCGTCTCATCTTTGATGAAGAGTGGTTCTTTCTTTTCTGTGTTCTCGAAAGGAGACTTCCCAAGCTGTGCCACTTGCTCTTTCTTCTTCAGTTCAGATACAGCTACCTTCACTGGGAGTGTCGTAGCTTTCTCATATGGGTACTGATAATTAAGACGGGCTGCTATCACATCTTTCCATTCACTATAGCTAGCCTCTACATCCCATTCTTCCAATGCACTTTGTCTTTGGTGCTTTGTCTCCTCTAGGTGCTGCTCCTGTATCTGCAAGTCTTCTTTTTGCCACACTTCTAACGCCCAATCACCATTACCTTCAAACAGATACTGACACGTTACCTCTGCCATATCTCTTAGCTTCTCAAAGTCCTTATGGGCAAAAAGACTTGTCCCAATCCAATTAAGATAAGTCGGCGTCTTACGTAGTCCTAGTGGTAGAATGCCTTGTGTACTTCTCACACCAAACTGTGCCCACTTCTCCACTTGTCTTGCCATATCTTTTACTGTTCCTGTAATATAAAGCTTTTCCTTGGCACGAGTTAGGGCCACATAAAGTACCCTCACCTCTTCCGATATATTTTCACGTGTAATTTTGCTTTTGATTGCTTGGAAAGGGATGGTCTCATACATCACGTGCTTTGCTTCATCTACATACTTCGGCCCGAAGCCTAGCTCTTGATGCATTAAGACATTTTGCATCAAATCTTGATTATTGAACTTCTTATCCGTATTACATACAAAAACAATAGGGAATTCTAAACCTTTACTTTTATGGATGGTCATAATACGTACGAGATTCTCACTCTCCCCTACGATTTTTGCTTCACTTACATTGGCACCGGTCTTCTCTAGTTGCCCCATGTATTGCAAGAATCCAAACAATCCTACGCCTATACTGCGTTCATAGTCTTCTGCATATTTTTTTAACATTTTTAAGTTAGCTTTTTTCTTCGCACCAGCTGGAAGCATGGCTACATAGCGGTAATACCCCGTATCACTTAAGAGTTTGCTCACTAATTCTTCTAGCGGCAATAAGGTACTCATTTCTCTATACGCTAGTAAACTCTCATAAAATGCAGTGAGTACTGTATCCCCTAACCCTTCATTGATATATCCTTGAAGTGCAGTATAGAAATCCACATCTTCTTGATGCTTACGAATACGTAAAATCTCGTCAAAATCCAAACGTACAATAGGTGATCTTAATACAGTGAGTAGTGGAATATCTTGTCTTGGGTTATCGATAATCTGCATCATTGCAAGCATAGTCTGTACTTCATTGCTTTCAAAAAAGTTACCACTTACATCAGCATATGCACCGATTCCTCTCTCAAGCAATGCCTCTTCAAAAATCTGAGCTTTTTCTTTTACCGAGCGTAGTAAGATGACGATGTCTTTTGCCTCTACTTGTCTATAGCACCCTAGGTCTTTATCAAAGACTTTTGAAGGATTGGCTTCACCTTTTAGGAGCTTACTGATAAGTTCTGCTACCATTTTCGCTTCTACTTCAATCCCCTTCATATCATCTAGGGCACTTTCTTCTTCATTGCTACTTTCTTTTTCGCCTAGTTCCATCACATGGACTTCTACTTTTTGTGCGATAGCTTCCGAAAGTTCTTCGGTAAAGCCAGCATCATAGAGATTACCTACCTTTAATTTGGCATCCTCATCATAAGTAAGCTCACCCACCGTTTCACCCATTACTTGTTCAAACAGGTCATTGGTAGTAGCCAGTATATTTTCACGACTTCTAAAATTCTGGGAAAGGTCAATGCACAGGTCTACTCTACTGCCTTCCTCACGCGCCTCTACTTCTTGGTACTTTTGAAAATGGTTGTACTTATCTGCAAAGATAAGTGGATTGGCAAGTCTGAATCGATAAATACTCTGCTTCATATCCCCTACCATAAAACGGGTAGGACCCTTATCTTTCGATAAGGCAATGCTTCCTAGAATCATTTCTTGAACCATATTACTATCTTGATACTCATCAATGTAAATCTCTTCGTAGAAATCACCTAGTTCTTTAGCTACTTCTGTATAGGCTAGCTCCACATTGCCTTCTTCATCTACTTTTTGTGTCACGAAAAGCTGGAGACACATATGCTCTAAGTCACTGTAATCTACCACGTTTTTTTCTTTTTTTGCCAGCTGATACCGTGCGTCAAACTCTTTTACTAACGCTACAAGTAGTACCATCAGTTTACCTGACTCTAACGTCTTTTCTCTTAATGTTTGGTCACATAATAAACTTGCTTTATACTTGAGCTCGCCAATCATGTCCTTTACTAGTTCACGGTACCCTTTCACACGTTCTTTGAGCACTACTGTACACTCTTGTTTCTTGGTAGGTAAGCGCCCAAATGTAATGTCTTGCAGAGCTTCTAGCATCTCTATCTTTTCTAAGGCATACGCTTCTTGTATTTGTTTAACATCATCTTGGAGTACAGGTTCATAAAGCGCTGGCCCACCTGGCATTTTTGTTAGACGTATAGCTTCATCATACAGATTCACGATGCCTGCCAATGCTTCCTGAATATCCTGAAGTAGCATCTGGTCCCATCTACTTGCACCAATGGTCATGTCTTTCTCCATCAGTGCTTCTGCCATTTCATCTAACCATTTATTGGGGAAAGTCGTACTTTTAGAAAAGGTATGCACCTTTAGGATAAGCTCCACTAGTGGTTCCAGTCCTCGTACACTTCCGTAGGTATCGGCAAGCATTAAGAAATCTTCATTGTCTTCACTTTCGAAATGCTGCTCTAAGATTTCCTCAAGTATATCAAGCTTCATCAAATGTAGTTCTGATTCATCTCCTACCTTCATATTTGGATCACTATCTAGATGATTAAAGTAGTTTTTAATGGTTTTCAAGCAAAATGCATGGATGGTTGAGATAGACGCCTTCCCTAAAAGGGATAATTGCTTCTCTAGGTAAGTAATCTTCTCTACTACCCCTTCGTTTTTCGCTTCTTCTTGAAGCTTCTCAATGGCACCACTCAGCTTATCTGCGATACGTTCTTTCATTTCTTGTGCTGCTGCACTTGTAAAGGTTACAATCAAAAATCTATCGATATCAATGCCTGCTTCATCTTCACTGCCCATTACACGTCTAAACACACGTTCCGTTAAGACTGCTGTCTTTCCCGAACCTGCTGCTGCTGATACCAGTACATTGGCATCACGTGTATCGATGGCTGCCTGCTGACCTACTGTCCATCCCATTAGTTGTCTCCTTCCTGTTTGGTGCTTTGTAAAGCTTCCCATATATTTTTATCTCTAAGGGCTTCTAAACGCTCGTATTCATTATCCTTACATCCTGTATCAAATTGGCAAATGGTCTTATATCTACAATACATACAGCCATCTTTTTCTTTTAGCTTATAAGGTTTGGCACTAATCTTACCATTGAGCATTTCTTGGCCTATATGCTTGATTTGCTGAATCATATAATTTCTCAAAATATCAAACTGCCCTTCACTTGCCACGGAAGACGTGGCTGCTAACGTACCGTCTTTTTTAATCTTCGCCGGGATAATCTCGCCACCTACTCCCGATTCCATAAGATCAATAATCTCCACATCATCCACTGCTAGACCTGAGAGCTTGTACTGCTTGATTTGCTTATCTAAAATACTTGTCTCTTCCATTCCTAACTCGTACTTAATATGGTTGGAGTCAATATGGAAATAAAACATACCTGCTACTTTATTGTGTGGATTCAGCCTCAAGTACGCATCGAGATACAAGAGTAGCTGCAACTGCAGACAATGGTATACTTCTAAAAGATTGAAATTCTTATTCCCTGATTTGTAATCCAGGATTTTGATATAGTGTTCTTCTTCGCTTTTTACAAAAAGGTCTACACGGTCAATCTGTCCTTTAAGAAGTATTTCTCTTCCATCATTCAACTGTATCTTAATCGGTGGTAACCCCTCATACCCAAAGTTCACCTCATAAGCATAAGGTTGAAATACACCTTGTCTAAGTTGATACGTTAAGGCATGGATGGCACGTCTTGTCATCTTGGTAATTTTAGATACAGTGTATTTCATACGACCATCCTGTGCTAAATGATGATTGGTCCCTTGCACACTATAGTTCACCGCATTGCGTACACCTTCATCCATCTGACTTTCTGTAGCATCTACCCACGTGGTACCTAATCGTTCCAGTTCTTTTGGATAACGCTCTAACGTGCCATGGAAAAGTGTCCCCAAGTCTGCTGCGTTCCATTGGAACATCTTGCGTTCCGACGCTTTAATACCGTACTTGATAAAGTAACAACATGGACATTGGCGATAAGTTTCTAAACGTGAGATGCTGGTCTCTAGCCCACTTGGATAAAGCAGCTTCGCATTTTCTTCTTTTAAATAATGCTGCTGATTGGTAAAAGCAAAATCTCTGGATAAGTGGACGATTTGCTCTCGCCACCCTTCATGTGCCATATACCAGCTTAAGGTATCCTTCCATAAAGGTTCTATCGTTTCAGTCTCTTCTGCCTCCAGATAATGACGCAGCCTACTTCCTATATAACTCATAGTTGGCACTGGACCTTGAATAGGCTCTAGTAGGTCATCCACTGCCTCCCTCGTACCAAAGAGTTTTTTAAGCTTGTAGTATACCATGGATGGGCGCAAGCTCTTGCCACATTCATCTCTTTGTACCGTACTTATCATCAGCTTTTCCTTCGCACGGGTAAAGGCTGAGTACACTAAAAACTGTGCCCCATATAAAGGCTCATTTACAATGGCATGCACAAAGCGTTCCTTTGCCCCTTTCTGCCCCACTGCCCCGAGGCTCAGCTTGTCCATCTCTGAAAAAAGATTCATACTATCATCTATTTTAGGGATGACACCTTCATTAACACCTAATACAAAGACAGCCTTCAACTGGGGTAAACGGGTGCGGTCTACCGTTCCTACGATGACCTGGTCTTTTGACGGTGGTATAATCCCCATCTTGATATACGAAAAGCTAGTCTTTAAAATATTTTTATAGATTGCTAACTGTACTTTTTCTTCTCCTAGTATTGCCACAAGTCTCTCTAATGTATCGATTACTTGCCCCCATATTTGTGTATTTTCTTGTTCAAGTGCGCCCTGGCCTTGTTCATGATAATACGCTACACGTTCTTGAATCGTCTCATAGGCACCAATCTCTTCTAAGAAGCTATAGAGTACGACTGTGATATCTTTGATGGTAAATAATCCTTTATTGTCTTTTATTTCTTGCAATCTTTCTTCGAAATGGGTAAGTAACGTTACAATTTGTAGTCTTAAGCCATTCAGTTCCTCTAAGTCTGCCCATCCTACTTCACGTTCCCATGGCTCACACCACTTTTTCTTCCCTTGGATACCTTGTTCTAGGATGTAATTATCCACGCGGTCGACATCTTCCCTAGACAGCCCTATCATCCCTAGTCTTAAAAAGCTCATTATACTCTTATACGTCCATCTGCTTGTAAGTACATCTAGTACACTAATCATAATGGCTACCAAGCTATTGCTATGAATACTTCGTTTGTCATCTATAAAGAGTGGGATGTCGTATTCTTTAAAGCTACTTTGTATTGACGTCTTATAATGGCTAAGGTCACCTACTAGTACCCCGATATCATGATAGCGATACCCTTTATCTCTTACAAGCTGCCTGATACTCTTTGCTAATGATTCGATCTCTTCTTCTTTATTACCAAAGCTACGTACCACCACGTCTTCTTGCTCTTTTGGATAAGGCTTGGCATAAGACTTAAGATAATGATCCTTTAGGTACGTTAAAGGTGCTTCTTCTATCGTTTCTTCTCCTGCACGATAATCCACCTTGTACTTTAAGTTTCTTTCTTCACAAATAACCATCAGCTTTTGGAAGTTCCATATACTATCTGCAAAAGGATTATTCGGTAGCACATACTCTTCCTTGGTATACAGCTTATCCATAGGCAGTGTAATCACTACCTCTTCTGCCGCTTCCATCATTTCCGCAATAATATGAATCTGTGGCATGGTAAAGCCATAAAAGCCATCAATCCATAGCCTTGCTCCTTTCAAGGTACTACTTTCCTTGACCGACTTCGCAAGACGCTCCATGGTTTTTTCCATGGTTATAAAGCGATTGTTCATATAGTCATCAAACCATCCCTGAATCGCTTTCATATCTTGTAATTTGCACTTGAAGACTTCCCCGACTTCTTCAGCCCCCATCATGGTCCCTAAATCATCTTGACCCACGTTGTTTTGCTGGAAGAGTGTGATGAGACGGTTCATCCCATCGATAAAGCCTTCGCTATTGTAGCCTTTCTTAAAGTACACTAATTCTTTTTTGTGTTCTTCTAGAAGTTTCTTCAGAATCATAATGCGCTCTAAGTCATCTACTAGCGGTTCATGCTTACCACCTACTTCTTTTAAGATGTGCTCTGCTAGATTTTTAAAGCTCACGACCTCTACACGTAGAAGCCCTGGATGTAGAATCGTTGCTAATTCTAATTGTACTTGTAAGTTAAACTGCTCTGGTACAAGCATCAGTAGTGGCTTGTAATCTTCTTCTTTTAATGCTTCTTGTATTGCTTCATAGCATTTTTCTGTCTTTCCCGTTCTTGCTGGTCCTACTACAAATTCAACCATATGTCCTCCTCCTCATTTCATTCCTCTTTTCTTTTCATTATACCCTCTTTTTGCCAACAACCCAAAGCATTGGCAGATTTTTTGTCAAAAAAAAGATTCGAGTTTTATTCTCGAATCTCCTTTTGTTATTGTGCAAGCTTTCTATAATCGCTTCTTAGTCGCTTAATATCATCGATATCAATATATGGTAATACGCTTTCTGAACCATCTAGCATAATAAGTGCTTCATCTAAGTATGGAATACTTTGTGCCGGTGTATCTGTCACCAACATACTAAGCTTCGCTAAATCTACAAAAAAGGTTACTTTACCTTCTATATAGTCTTCATAGTTTGCATGGATAATCTTATCATATCTAAAACTATTCTTCTCATAGATCTCTCTTAAAATACTGTACGCTTCTTCGTACTGCTCATTGCTTTTTAAGCTCTCTGCTTCTTTCAGCTGCTCTAACCAATGTTTTTGTTCCATCGCACTTCCCCCTTGTATCTTTATCTATTTATCTTTATCTAATAGAAATTTCTCTTATTGTTACACAACTAAAAACCTTGTGTCAAGTTTTTATGTTATTTTTTTGTAAAAAAGTTACAAATTCCTCCGTATAAAACACCGTTTCATAGACTATACTCTTAAGGTCTTATGATTTTAAAATCCATACTTACGAAAGAGCAGGTACTTTTATGCGTATACCTAGACATATAGCCGTCATCCCTGATGGCAATCGCCGTTGGGCAAAAGAATCTGGCTTCGAGAAGCACGAAGGTTATACTCACGGCCTCAATCCAGGCCTTTTATTTTTGAAACTATGTAAAAAATACGGCGTTGAAGAAGTTACTTATTACGGCTTTACCACCGACAATTGTAAGCGGCCTAAAGTTCAAGTGAAGGCTTTCTCCAAAGCTTGTGTCGATGCAGTCAAGCTTATTGAAAAAGAAGGAGCCTCCCTCCTTGTCGTTGGTAATGCTGAGTCAGACTTATTCCCTAAGGAACTCCTCCCTTACACCACACGTACACAGATTGGCTCAGATGCCATCAAGGCTAATTTCCTTGTAAACTATGGTTGGGAATGGGATTTAGGTTCTATGCATACAGACACCCATAATCGCAAGAGCATCTTTGATTCCCTTCAATCCCGAGAGATTTCTAGAGTAGACCTTGTCATTCGCCTCGGAGGTAGAAGCCGCCTTTCAGGCCTTCTTCCTGTCCAGTCCGTCTATGCAGATATTTATTGTCTAGATGATATGTGGCCTGATTTTACAGAAGACCACTTCTTAGCAGCCCTTAGATGGTACAACTCACAGGATGTCACCCTCGGTGGCTAATCTTTCATCCTTTTAAAAGGGCTTGTTACCACACACATATCCTTCCATAGTTTTACTGCTTGCGTCGTAAAAAAGTCCTTTATAGAAGAAATGTTGGAGCGTATGCGACCTTTTCTGAAATAAAGGAACTTTTTTACCAAGGCTATGCCACTAACTAAGGGACCGTTACACTATTACTGTGCACCAGTCCCTTTTAAATCACTTAAATAACTCTTTTTGCTCCGATATATGGCTTGCCTGCACTAAATGCTGGGCTAATAATAATACCTGTACTGCTGGTATTGGCATGAATTACTTGTCCATTACCTATGTATAAAGCTACATGTGATACTGCTCCGTTGTATCCATAGAAAAGTAAGTCGCCTTTTTGCAAGCTATCTTTACTTACTTTATAACCATCATTTGCATATTGTGAACGTGATGATCTAGAGATACTTACGCCATGTCGCTTCATGATTTGTTGTGTAAACCCTGAACAGTCTACACCAGTCTTTAAGCTATTGCCACCATATACATAGCGCCCACCTTTGAATTGTAATGCATCTTGTGCAATAGATTCACCAAGGCTACTATTTGAAGTTTTTACAGGTACTTCTTTTTGTGTGGTTGCTTGTGTTTTATTACTTTGTGGCTTACTGCTTTGTGATTTATTACTTTCTTTAGTCGCGCTCACCACTGGAGCTGGCTTTACGCGTTCTATTTCATTCATTGTTTTGGTAGGCACTTCATCTAAAAAAGCTGAATCTAGAAACTGCTTACTTACAAATCCTTCTTTACCTTTTGCAATGACTTTACACCAGTCACCTACAGCATATTCAATGACTACTTTATCACCTTTGTGAAGTGTCTCGAATACTGTTGAATCATTAACATCTGGATAATCTCTTAGACGAACACCTTGTCCATTAACGATCCCCTCTGCATCTACAATCGCTACGAATGCTGCAAATACATAAGCTTTATTACCATTTGGTGTCACAATCTCTAACCACTCATCATTGGCTCTTCCTACGATTTCTACTTCATCACTCTGATCAAGTTGTCCAATATTTGTAGCTGTTGTTGCTGGAGTATTTCTCATATTTAAGGTTTCTACGTTTACTTTTCCATAAGCTTGTCCAAATGTAAGGGTTGGCACTAATAATGTCGACAAAGACATGACAACTGTACAAAGTGTCTTTTTCAATTGCATTTTAGGTTCCTCCAGTATTTTTTCTTATATTTTATACCTCCCTAGGAGGCTTTAAATTTATTAATTAATTATTACAAAACTATTATAAGAAAAAATAAGGAATATGTCAATAATAGACTATTATTTAATTAGTTTTTTTGTCTTATCTTACATTTTTACCAAGGCTACTGATTTAATGCTTTATTTTGTCTGATAATAAAATGGGCTAATTCATAAATACTTGACGGATTAGTCTCATAGATACAATATTTAGGCTGAATAAGCTGTAAAATTTTGTTAGCCACCTCATGGTCAAAGGGTTGATGCGGGTCCATCTTTTGAATATGCCCTTTCAGCACTTTGTCTTTTTGTGCTTTATTTGGCGCTTTCTGATACTTCTCAAGTAAAAATTCATGATTTTGTTTAAGGTAATACCCTGGCAATGTCTTATTGAGATGTACCACTTCAATTTCTTTTGCAAGTACTCCTAATTTTTGGATAATATCTTTAATATATGTGTAACAGTTATATTCATTACGAATCGAAGGATTGGTAATAATGAGGTGGGATACATCTAAGACGCATCCTTTATGAGGGTACTCTACCCCTTTTAGCAGGCGCTCAAGTATTTCTGGTCGTGTATAAGTAAGTCCTGGCCACCATAAATTTTCAAATACTAGCTTTGGTCCTTCTTCATCTTTAGGAAATGCTGCATTGACAAGCTCAATGGTTGCATCGATGATTTCTTCATCCGTATAATCATATTGCCATGTGAATGAATCTTCTATTTGTACATGACTCACATGAAATACCATGTACTTTGCCCCAAGCTTTTTTGCACGCTCATATTGTCTACGGTAGGATTCTACCATCACTTCACGTTCTAAGCCACCATAGTACTTCTCTATGTCTTCTTTCGTTCCTAAGTTCTTCTCTACTATATCTAATCTGCCTTGCCAAAACTCTAGCCACATCGGATAAAAGCTTAAATGTACGCCTTTCACAAGACCTTCTGGGATTTTAGCGATGTCATAATCTGCTGTCAGTCCTAGTTCAATGCCGTCAAGCTGATGCTTTTCTGCAAATGCACGTATTTTTTCCCAATCATCGTCGAACCAGTCGATATATTTGTTTGTGGTTGATAAGTGAAATAATTTTTCCATAGTAATCCTTCCTTTGAAAAAAGGCTTAGGTATAAACCTAAACCTTTTTGATACTGTATACTTCTTTTGGATTTGCTTCTTTAATAAGGTCTCTTAAGTCCCCTACTTGTTCTGTGGTCATATTGTGCTTTGGGATAATCTGTGCTTGCACACGATCTACAAAGAATCTGAAATCTTGTGACGTCTCTTTAATGAATATATAGGTTTCCCAGCCTACTGTATCCTCCATATCTTGAATCCCTATATGAATCCCTTCTCTTGAAAAACTATAACGGGATGTTCCTGAAAAGATAGGTGATTGCATTTGGGTTGCGGTGATACGCCATACCTTCATAGGTGTTCCAATTAAGATAAAGACTGCTAACATAATGAAAATAACGTTCTCTGAAAAGAAAATATCTAATCTTTGGGTAGTGGTAGCAAAGCGGTAACCTAGCCATCCACACATCCCTATTCCTACTACGAGAAGCAGCTTACTGAACCAAGATTTATACGCTATATGCATATTGTAACGTAGCACGTCTTTTATTTTCAATTTGACGTTTAAGTCTACTTTTTTTGACGTTTCTGCCATTTTTTTCACCTCTTGCTTTTATTTCCTTTGTATTATAGCACCTCTAGGATGTTTTTTGTATGTATTTATGCCATCACTTGACTTTTAAGGGCTAATTGATACAAATTGTAATAAATGCCTTCCTGGCTAAGAAGTGCTTGATGGTCTCCCATCTCTCGTACCACGCCTTTGTGTAGTACGATAATATTATCTGCATGCTGAATGGTAGATAAACGGTGCGCTACCATCAGTGTCGTACGGCCTTCCATCATCTTGTACAGTGCATCTTGGATAAGCCCTTCTGTCTCTGTATCGATATTCGCTGTGGCTTCATCCAGTATGAAAATTTTTGGATTAAAAGCGACTGCTCTCGCAAAAGATATGAGCTGACGTTGACCTGTTGAAAGGCTTGCTCCACGTTCAATCACTTCTTCATCATAGCCATGTGGTAGCTTCTTAATGAACCCATCCGCATTGACAAGCTTGGCTGCTTCTTCAACTGTTTCTATACCGATACGTTCTTCACCTAAGCGAATATTACTTTTGATATCTCCTGTAAATAAGAAGACGTCTTGTAAGACTTGCCCAATTTGCTTACGTAAATCAGCGATGCGGTAGTCGGCAATTGGCTTCCCATCTATAAGTATTTCCCCTTTTTGGATATCATAATACCTACAAATCAAACTTAATATAGATGTTTTTCCTGCTCCAGTCGCACCGACAAAGGCTACTTTCTGACCTGACTCTATCTTGAATGATACATCTTTTAAGATCCAATCTTCGCCTTCATAAGCGAACCATACATTCTTAAATTCAATACTTCCTTTAAACACATCACCTTCCACAGGTGTTATGCCATCTATAATTTCATTTTCCTCATCGAGTATGCTGAAGATTTTTTCAGCTGATGCAAAAGCTGATTGCAATACATTAAAGTTCTCTGCAAGTTCTTCAATAGGTGCGAAGAAATCTTTGGTGTAAGATACCATGATGACAAGTGCTCCCACAGACATGGTTCCTGCTAGTACACTATGCCCACCGATAAGTAGTACCCCACCTATTCCTATATAAGAGAGGAAGAATATAAAGGGTCTAAACAAAGTAAACGCTATAAGTTCTTTCATTCCTGCTTTATAAAGTTCATCATTAATATCGGACATTTTTTGAACTTTTGCTTTTTCTCGTGTGAAGATTTGGATGATACGCATCCCTGATAAATGCTCTGCTAAGAAAGTATTCATTTCTGTCAGTTTATTACGTACTTCTCGGTACGCTTTACGTGATATGTATTTAAAGATAATTGTAGCAATGATAATCAGTGGCATGATACAGAGTACGAACACTGCTGTTGGTACATGGGTTTGTAGCATCATGACCATAACCCCTACAATGAAAAAGCCTTGCTTAAGTAAGTTTACCAGTACGCTGGTGTACATTTCATTTAACGTTTCGGTATCATTGGTGACACGTGTCACAAGCTTACCTATAGGGTTATTGTGATAAAATCTAAACGGTAAGTTCAGCATTTTTTCATAGATTTCTTGGCGAATCGCTAAGATGATTTTTTGACCTACGTGTTGTAATACCAACACTTGAAGGTATACTAATACGAAGCTGACTAATAATACCCCGAAGAACGTGGCTCCTATTTTAAAGAGTGGTGTCATATTAAGACTACGTAGTACTTTTAACTCATCTTGTGCTAATGCACGTCCATGATAACTTGCATCGCCCATCTGTACTTGTACACCATCTTCTACGACGGTTATACACTTACTAAACTCTGCTGGTGCAAGGCCTAGTAAGCCTTTCGCATCTTCTAGTGGCATCTGTTCTAGCCAGTAATAGTAATCTTTATACTGAATCATTTGATACACAGTGTCCACTTGGTCTTCTGCTGTAAGCTGCCCTAAAGTCTTCCCGTCAAATGCAACAGTCTGTCCTGTTGTCTTTTCTACAAACGGTGTTCTATAACCCTCTGTAAATAAGTCTACCGCACTTCCTATAAGTCTTGGTTTCATAAGATCTGCTGCTGTTGCTATCAGCATAAAGCAAAGTACTAATGCAAACCACCATTTATACGGTTTTGCATAGGTAAGTAAACGTCTCATTAATTTACTGTCTTTATCCTTCATTTTCCTCTCCCCCCTACGCTTCATGTATGGCTTCTTCAAGCTTTTGTTGATTATTCATCTCTGCATAAATACCTTCTTTGGCAAGAAGTGTCTCATGGTTTCCAACCTCTACGATTTTACCATTCTCAAGTACCACGATTTTATCTGCATGACGCACTGTTGAGATACGATGCGCAATGATAATATTCGTCTTACCTTGACGTACAGTTCGTAAATTCCCTAAGATTTTCTCTTCTGTCTTTGTATCTACTGCTGATAATGAATCATCTAATATAAGAACGGGTGCATCTAATATCAACGCACGTGCTATGGATACACGTTGTTTTTGACCACCTGATAAAGTCGTCCCTCGCTCCCCTACTACGGTTTCATACTGTAGTGGGAAGTCCACAATATTATTATGTACATTGGCTTTTTCTGCCGCTGCTTTTATTTGTTCGTCAGATACTTCATCCATACCAAAGGCGATATTTTTTCCTACTGTATCACTGAACAAGAAGTTATCCTGTGGTACATAAGCAATATTTCTACGTACACTTTGTAACGTCGCTTTCATAATGTCTTGGCCATCTAACATGATACTGCCTTCAGGACTGTTATAAAGACGTAAGAGAAGATTCACTAAAGTAGACTTACCACTTCCTGTACGTCCAAGTACTGCTAATGTTTGCCCCGCTTCTACTTCTATACTTATATTTTCTAAAGCTGTCTGATGATTATCTGGGAAATCAAAGCTCAGGTTGTCGATACGAATGTGCCCTTCTACCTTTTGAAGTTCTTTCGCATTTGCTTCATCTTGTACACTAGGTACTTCATCTAATACGCCTTGGATACGCTTAAGTGAAGCACTTCCTTGTGCAAATACATTAATCCCCATAGCAATCGCCATCATCGGCCAGCTAAGCATCATGATGTATTGATTAAATGCCACAAACTCACCTAAAGTAATGGTATTAATCATCGTTAAGTACCCACCATATCCGATGGATATGAGTAAGCTACAGCCTACCAATAAAGTCATCAACGGATTGAGCACTGCTGATAGACGTGTGAGATGGAGATTTTTATGATAGTTATCTTTACTAATGGCTTCAAAATCTTTCATATCGTAGTATTCTTGTACGAAAGATTTGATAACTTTAATCCCTGAGAAAGATTCCTGTACTTTGTCTGATAACTTGGCAAAAGCTTGCTGCTTCTTATCAAAACGCGCACGAATACGCTTACCAAAATAATACGTACTTAATGCAATAAGTGGCATCGGAATAATCGCAATAAGTGTTAGTTTTATATCTACAAAAAGTGCCATTTGCACAATAACCATGACAGTCATAATAACAGCATCAAAGATAATAACGACACCATTTCCTACCATCATACGAATAGCATTTAAATCATTGGTAGCATAAGCCATTAAGTTTCCAGTTTTATTTTGATTGAAATAAGGTACATCCAAGCCTACCCATTTTTCAAATAAATTCTTTCGTATACCTTTTTCTATTTTTCTAGCTGTTCCTATGATGAAATAGCGCCAGCATATACGTCCGATAGCCAGTACGATGACTATCCCTATGAGGCCTACAACCAGTGTCAAAATCCCCTCACTGGCCATACTTCCATCACGAATACCATCTGTAATATGCCCAATAACCTGCGGTACAAACATTTGAACATAGTCTACAACGAGTAAGGTTATAATCCCTATCAAATACGACCATTTGTACCTACCTATGTATTGCTTTAATATACTTTTCTTATTCATTTAAGTCATCCCCCTTTTAGACGTTGTTACTTAAAAAATAGCTGTCACTTATGTGACAGCTTCTCTTACTTGATGGGTTATAAACGTGTACCTACTAAGGCTGCACCAATGATACCTGCATCATTACCTAAAATAGCAGCTTCAATTTTAGTTTGTAGTTTGAGTCCCCCGTACATTTGCTCTTGTACATACTTTGTTACTGGAATAGTTAAGTTCTCTTTTTGAGCACTCATACCACCGCCAATAACAATCATGCCTGGTTGCATCATATTAATCACATTTGTAACCCCATGAGCTATATACTTAAAGTACTGATCAAGTACTTCCATCGCAATGCTGTCTCCCGCTTGTGCTGCATCAAATACCACTTTTGCGTTGATGTTTTCTAAGTCCCCATCTTTTGCTAACGCTACCATCTGTGTGTGTGGATTTGCCTTAGCCATAGCTTTTGCATCACGAATGAGTGCTGTAGCTGAAGCATACTGTTCCCAGCATCCTTTTCTACCACATCCACATGGGTGCCCATCTAATGCAATGATATGGTGTCCGATTTCACCTGCACCGCAGAAAGCACCACCATATACTTTACCACCCATAATGATACCACCACCTACACCTGTACCAAGTGTTACAACGACTACATCCTCTTCACCTTTTGCAGCCCCACAAATAACTTCGCCAAGCGCTGCACAGTTTGCATCATTGTCTACATACACATCTAGGTTGATGTATTTTTGAATTTCTTGTCTTACATTGACTTCGTCAAAGTTAAGGTTGCTTGAGAAATGGATGATTCCTTCTTTTGGAGAAGCGATACCTGGGCAACCAATCCCGATAGAGTGTACTTCTTTTTCCTCTAAACCATGCTTTTCCATAATGGCTTTACAAAGCATTGCCATATCCTTAAGTACTTCTTCTGATGAACGTTCATTTCCTGTAGGTGCTACCATCTTATCTATGATTGTATAACTCTCATTAATTAGTCCCACCTTCACTGTCGTTCCGCCTAAATCCACACCAATATAATACATAACTTCCCCTCCTATTGATTGTTCCAATTATTTTGTAGGTTGTTCATTACTCTTTCATTAAGTGCCTCAGCTGCATTATAACCCATTTTCTTTTGTCTGAAGTTTACGGCAGCCGTCTCACATATAATGGCAATATTACGTCCTGGACGAATCGGAATCGAATGACTTACCACATTAATGCCTAGAATATCTGTGTATTCATTACTAAGACCTAATCTGTCGTATTGTTTTTTCTGATCCCATAACTCTAGCTTGATAACGAGGTCAATGTTTTTCATTTCTTTAACTGAACCTACCCCGAATATTTGCTTGATATCTACGATACCAATGCCTCGCACCTCAATAAAGTGGCGAATAACTTCTGGCGCAGTTCCAAGTAGTGTCGTTCCAGATACACGCTTGATTTCTACTGCATCATCTGCTACAAGACGATGCCCTCTACGTACAAGTTCTAGAGCCGTTTCACTTTTACCGATACCACTTTCTCCTGTAATAAGAACCCCTTCTCCATAAATATCTACCAATACACCATGCATGGAAATACGTGGTGCTAACTCCACATGTAGCCAGCGATTCACTTCTGCAAGGAAACTTGTGGTAGAGTCATTGGTCTTAAAGACTGGAATCCCATTCTTTTCTGCACATTCTAAAGTCTTTGTAAAAGGCACTATCTCCTCTCTACAAATGACGATGCAAGGGATTTCGTTGTAACTAAAAAGTCGTTCAATACATTTATCTCTGTCACTATCGGACATTTTTTCTAAATATGTGTGTTCTACTTTACCTATGATTTGTAATCTTGTAGGATCAAAATAATCAAAGAAGCCCGCTAATTGTAATGCTGGTCTATTTACATCTGATTCTGTAATCGTACGATCTTCATAAGGCACGCTAGGCGTTAAAGGTTCTAAATCAAAATGCTCTACTAGCTTACTCACTTTAACTGAATACATCTCTTCAGTCCTTTCTCTCTTTGTATACAATATGTTGTTTCATTATAGCATTTATTTGAATAGGTTAAAAGACTCTTTATGATTTGTGAAAAAACTGATAAATGTTGGTAGCTACTTCACTTGGAATGCCTTCTACACTTTCTATTTCTTCTAGAGATGCTTGTCTTAATTTCTCCACACTTTTAAAATGCATAATGAGCTTTTTCTTACGTTCTTTTCCTACACCTTTAATGTCGTCTAGCACTGATTGCACCTGTGCTTTACTTCTTAATTTTTTGTGGTATTCAATGGCAAAGCGATGGACTTCGTCTTGTATACGGGTGATGAGTTTAAAGCTCTCACTTCTTTTATCTAGAAGCACTTCTTCACCTGCATAAAGCAGTCCTCTCGTACGGTGCTTATCATCCTTTACCATACCACATATGGTGATATCTAACTTGTACTTGTCCACAATCTTCTGTGCTACACTCACCTGTCCTTTACCACCATCCATTAAAATAAGGTCTGGCTTCTTCGTAAAGCTATCTTCACCTTCATTTTGCACAAGTCTTGCTAGACGTCTGTCTAATACTTCTTCCATACTGCCGTAATCATTAGGCCCCATGACACTTTTGATTTTGAATTTGCGGTAGTCACTGCGCTTTGGCTTACCTTCTTCAAAAACAATCATTGCACCTACTGATTGTACCCCTTGGGTATTTGAAATATCGTACGCTTCAATACGCGTTGGATAGACACGCCCTTGTAAGGCTTCCTGTAATTCGCCTAATGCTGACTTTACCTTCTGCTCTTGCTGGCGAATCTGGTCACCAAATTGACTAAGGGTAATATAGGCATTCTTGCTTGCTAACTCTAGAAGTTGATGCTTATGCCCTTTCTGTGGAAGGACAAGCTTTACCTTACTTCCTTTTTTGTTTGCTAAGTAAGACTCTAACACCTCATACTCATCGGGTACTTTCTCTACGATGATTTCTTTTGGGATAAGGGTTGCTTCTGCATAAAACTGAAGAATAAAATCTCTAAAGATACTCTCAATCTGCTCCCCTTCTGTTTCTGGTATTAAAAAGTGCTCTCTCCCTACAAGTTTACCCTGTCTTACAAAGTAAACTTGCATCAGCACGTCTTTTTCACTACGACCAAATGCCAGAATATCTTGGTCTTCCATACTGCTACTACTTGCCGCTTGCTTATGTTCGATGCGCTTAATAGCACCTATTTGATCTCTTAAAATGGCTGCCTTCTCAAACTGAAGTTCTTCTGATGCTTCTTGCATCTGAGATTCTAGAAGCTTAATCGTTTCTTTATACTTGCCACTTAAAAAGCCTACTACTTCCTCTATCATTTCACCGTATGCTTGTTTTGAGATTGCATCAATACAAGGTCCACTACATTGTCCGATATGATGATTCAAGCACGCTCTTTCTTTACCTATATCCTTTGGTAAATTTCTAGCACATGTACGCAGTTGCCATGTTTTTTTAATGATTTCTATAAGCTCCCACATAGCTTGTACATCTGTATACGGTCCAAAATACTTGGCGCCGTCTTTTCTCATCGTTCTTACAACACTTACTTTTGGATAAGCCATCTGTACATCAACTTTAATATACGGATAATGTTTATCATCTTTGAGTCGGATATTGTACTTTGGATGGTATTTTTTGATAAGGTTGCACTCCAACACCAAAGCTTCCACTTCTGTGGAGGTAACGATGTACTCAAAACTTTTAATCTGCTCCACAAGACGAATGGTCTTTACTGAATGCCCCTTGGATTGCTGAAAATATTGTTTCACTCTATTTTTTAGATTAACGGCTTTCCCCACATAAATAATCTGATCTAAATCATTCTTCATCAGATACACACCTGGTAAGTTCGGCAATTTCTTTAACTCTTCTTTAATATCAAACATCTGTCGCCAGCCCCTTTCTTCAGTCTGCTTTTATTTTAGTATATACGAGTTTAGCAGTATTTCCCAGCATATTCTAAGTGTTTTTTTCCAAACTATTTATAGGTTTCATTGAAACCATATTCTTTTATTTTGGAGGTATCTTATTGTGTATTTTACAAAGAAACATGGTCTTATTTTAACTCTAGCTTTTAGTATGGCGCTGGCTCCTCTTACTTATGCAACCCAACCTACACCTCAGTCTGAGCAACCTTTAGGTATTAGCTATACCCTAGACCAACTTGAAGATAAACTAGAGAAGGATTTCGACAAGCAATACAAAGTAGACTGGGATTTTGAAATCGTGTATCATGACGGCAAAGTCTTCTTAGCACTAGAGTATGATCAAAAAGACGCTAAGAAATTTGCTAAGATTTCTTCTGAAGATTTAAATAAAATGCTATCTGATATCATTGGTCAAATTACCAAATCACTGAAAAAAGAAGTGGAAGTATCTGGTGTGATTATCAAGGACGATGCCCAAACACCTACTTATACTTTCACTTATAAAGACGGTAAATTAGACATAAAGTGATTTTTTGTTACAAATAAATTAATTTTCATAAGTTTAATTGAATTTTATTGTCCTCTTTTGTATACTAAGTTTAAGGAAAATTTTACTAATAAACTGGAGGACATACATATGAAAAATACTCTCAAAAAAAGAGTAGCATTAGTAGCAGCATTACTTGTTGGTACAAGTGCACTTACATTAAATGCAGCAAACATTAAAAAA
>JBOFIT010000012.1:0-63761 GCA_051650305.1 Cellulosilyticaceae bacterium | reverse complement strand
ACGTTGTTTGTATCAGGCTGTACACATCAGTGTGAAGGATGCTTTAATAAGGACTATAAAGACTTTGCGTACGGGACCAAGTGGGATAAGGCTCAGGAAGAAGTGTTTATGGGCTATATCAATAATCCCAATGTACATGGTGTATCCATACTCGGTGGTGAACCGATGGATCAAATACAAGATGATGATTTGGTAAACCTTTTGAAACGCATCAAGGAAGAAACATCGATGAGTATATGGGTGTATTCGGGTTATACTTTTGAACAAATCATCAGAAATGAAAAAAGACTAGCTATCTTACAACAATGTGATGTGTTGGTAGATGGACCTTTTGTAGAGAAACTAAAGGATGTAAGACTTGCTTTTAGAGGAAGTAGTAACCAGCGTATACTGGATGCCAAGGCATCTTTAGAAAAGAAAGAAGCTGTATGGCTTCCATCTTTAGAAAAGGAAAAGCTTTAGAAAAAGAAAGAGAGCACATAAGATGAACAATCAAACAATCTATTTTGCAAAGATAAAAGAAAAGGCAATCATTCCATCAAAGCGTATGGAAGATGGTGCTTTTGATATTTATGCTTGCTTTGACGAAGATTATATCGTCATCCAACCACATGAAACAAAAATGATTCCAACAGGGCTTGCATCAGCGTTTTCAGCGGATTATGTAGCCATTCTTAAAGAACGTGGTTCTAACGGTAGCAAAGGAATCGGACAGCGCGCAGGAGTGGTCGATTCGGGGTACCGTGGTGAGTGGTTCGTACCAGTAACCAATCATAATGTAACACCAGTTGTAATCGCAAAAGAGCAGGCAACGGGTGTAGAGGCATTAGGTGAGCATATTCTTTATCCTTATGAAAAAGCCATTAGCCAATGTATCATGGTTGAAGTACCAAAGCTTCAAACAACAGAAATAAGCTATGAAGAGCTTTTAAACTTCAGCTCTGAAAGAGGAACAGGTAGTTTAGGTTCATCAGGAAAATAGAAAGTCTCAAGCAAAAAGCATCCGGCGTCGGATGTTTTTTGTTTGTAGGGATAAAATCAAAGGTTGATGTGAAAACTATCAAAGAATTACATAGACAAAATAACGGACTAGATAAGGAGATATCATGACACAGGTTAACACAACTAAATTTGTACCAGAAATAACAGGAAACTTAAGAAGGAACTTCGTAAAGGTACCCCAAGAAATCTCAGATTGTAGTGGGATTCGTATCTTTGGCAAGCGCATCAAATCCTTTATTTTTACAACGGATGTAGCCATCATTAAAAACACTAATGCAGATGCAGTTATAGCGGTGTATCCTTTTACACCTCATCCAGCCATCACACAGGCGCTACTATCTGTATCAGATATTCCTGTTGTTTGTGGGGTAGGCGGTGGCATTACCCATGGTACACGTTCGGCGAATATCGCCCTTCATGCAGAGTTTCAAGGAGCCATTGGCGTGGTGCTTAATGCGCCTACAACTCTTGAAACCATCAGTTATGTGAAGGAGCATATTGATATCCCGGTTATTATTACTGTTGTCAGCGAGCATACAGACATCGAGGAAAAAATCCAAGCAGGGGTTGATATTGTCAATGTAAGTGGTGGCAGTAAGACTGCAAGTATTGTACGTAAAATACGTGAGCGTTATCCACAGCTTCCGATTATTGCCACAGGTGGGCCGACCAGAGAAAGTATACTAGAAACCATACGTGCTGGGGCAAACAGCATTACGTATACCCCGCCAAGCAACCATGAATTATTTAAAAGTAGGATGATTGAATACCGTCAAATCGAAGATGATAAACACTTAGAAAATGAATGTGATTAAATCACATACATTGTGGCACGACTGGAATATACTGTAATCATAAAACAAATAAAACTTATCTAAAGGAGTTGGATTTTATGAAACCAGTCGTTATTACCAAACAAAATTTTGAAGAAGAAATTATGGCATCTGAGGTGCCAGTATTACTAGATTTTTGGGCACCTTGGTGTGGACCTTGCCGCATGGTATCACCTATTATTGATGCATTAAGCAGTGAGGTAGGTGGAAAGGCTAAAATCGCAAAAGTCAATATCGATGAGCAACCAGAACTTGCATCTAAATTTAAAGTTATGAGTATCCCTACTTTAGCAGTAGTCAATAATGGGCAACTCACAGATATGAAAGTTGGCGCTAGAAGTAAGCAAGAATTAAAAGCAATGTTAGGCCTATAAAGATGAAAAAGTACCTTTGAAAGAAGGTACTTTTTTATTTTTTAAAAAGTATTGACAACAGGTGTGTATAGAGTTATTATCTGTATATAGATTATATACACAGTTTATATACGGAGTGCATATACTTAGATTATAAACAAGAAATAAGCACATAGATACAGGGAGAGAAGAGGAGATAAGGGAATGGACATTATTATAGCCAATAACAGTAGCATCCCGCTATATGAGCAACTCGTAAGTCAGATTAAGCAGGCTATCTTGCAGGATGAATTAAAGCCAGATGAGCCGTTACCATCGATTCGTATGTTGGCGAAAGAATTACAGGTAAGCATCATCACCGTCAAGCGTGCTTATGAGGACTTGGAAACGGAAGGGTATGTCACCACCATACCTGGTAAGGGAACTTATGTATCAGGAACAAACAAAGAAAGGCTGAGAGAAGCAAGGCTTAGTCAGATTGAAGAAAAGCTAGAAGGTATCGTAAAGGATGCGAAAGCCATTGATTTGACAATGGAAGAACTTATCAGTCGATTAGAGTTATTATACGAGGAGGTATAGAAAATGAATGCAATCGTATTAGAGGGGATTAAAAAACAGCAAGGGAATTTCGTATTAGACATTCCAAAGCTTGAGATTAAGCAAGGCTACATCACAGGATTTATCGGTCAAAATGGAGCAGGAAAGACTACGACTTTAAAGCTCATTATGGATCTTATCCGACCAGACAAGGGGCGTATTAGTGTACTAGGTGGCGATGTAACGAAAGATCCAGCGAAGGTTAAAAGTCAAATAGGTTATGTAGGTGACCCGACAGGTTATGTGGCAGAATCAAGCTTAAAAGACATCGAAGCTATGGTAAGTCCTTTTTATAAGACGTGGGATAAAGGCTTATACGACAAGTATATGAAACGCTTCGAATTAGATCCCAATAAGAAAATCAAAGAGCTTTCACAAGGTCAAAATAAGCAGTTCGCTCTAAGTATGGTACTGGCTAGAAGACCAAAGCTTATCATGCTAGATGAACCGACAGCAAACTTAGACCCTATCGTTAGAAATTATATTTTATCTGTCCTTCTAGAGCATATGCAAGACGAGGAGGTATCGGTGTTTTACTCTACACACATCACCACTGATTTAGAGAAAGCATCAGACTATATCACCTATATTCACAACGGAAAGATACTTTTCAATGAATCAAAAGAAGTCTTAGAAGAAAGGTATTATATAGTCAAAGGACCAAACCGCATCTTAGGGGGATATGGTCATGAACTGATTGGTTGTAAGCAAAATCAATTTAATTTTGAAGGCTTAACAGATAATAAACAAAAAGCGTATAGCTTATTTGGAAGTGAAGCGGTTTATGAAAAGGCAAGTATTGAAGAAATGATGCTCTTTATGGAAAGGGGAAAAATGAATGAATAATATTTTGAAGTTAATAACAAAAGATCTTATCTTTATTAAAGGGGCTATGAAATTACAGCTTTTAATAGGCATTTTATTTGTGGTAATCTTCCCGATAGCTGATCCAAGTCTTGCAACTATAGGTGCTATCCTTGTACCGTATTTTCTTGTATATGGAACGATGGCTTATGAAGAACGAAGTAAGGGAGAAGTGCTTAATGCCACCCTTCCAGTAAGCCGAAGTGAGATCTGCTTATCCAAGTATGGTTCAGCACTTTTCTATAGTGTAGTAAGTGCACTAGGAACGGCATTAACCCTACGATTAGGGGCTAAGTTTTTGCCTTCACTGTTCCATCAAGCGTATCAAGATATGCCGATTATGCCAGTGGTTGGAATGAGTTTAATCATTAGTATTATCTATGTGGCAGTGATGTTACCTATTATCTTTAAGTTTGGGACAGAAAAAAGTAGAATCATTATGCTTGTGCTTTATATGGGGGCGTTCTTTAGTCTAGGAGTAATCAGTGAGATTTTTCTAGAAGTATTTACAGCGGTACCGATGGTAGGGATTGTACTAGGTGTGGTACTTGTCTATATAGTATCTGTAAGTGTCGGCTTAAAAATTTATAACAACAAAGCCTTCCACTAAAGCATAAAAAAGTAAAGGAAGCGTTATACTAAAAGTATCCTTACAGAAAGAAGGATACACGGTATGGCATTTTTAAGAGACATGAAACAAACCTTAAGTAATGGTGCACAAGATGTGACGAAGCTCGCAAAACTCACAGCAGAGGATATAAAGGAAGAGCTGAAGCACGAAGTAAGGCAAGAAAGCATTGACAACACCTTAGACGATCTCCATGATGATTACACACATATGAAAGAGAACGTCAAAAATTCAGTAAAAAATCTCCTGGGTGATTAACACTCAGGAGATTTTTTGTAATAGACAAGACCGATACTGCCAGGTCCCACATGAAGGCCGATGACAGGACCGATGGACTGAAGAAGCACAGGTCGACCGATGCGTTCTTCTAAAGCTTTCGCCAATGCCATACCTTCTTCTTCACAATTAATATGGTGGACCATCACATCACCTAGAGGTGCATCACCTAAAAAAGTAGTCATACTATCAAGGAGTGTTGACACGGCTTTTTTCTTTGTACGAACTTTGGTGAGGACAGATGTTTTACCATCCGCAACGGTGAGGATAGGCTTGATTTGCAAGAGGTTGCCAAGAAGTGCTGATGCACTGCCGATGCGACCACCTTTGCGTAAGTAATCCAGGGTGTCTGGGGTAAAGACAAATTGACTATTGTTAATGACCCACTGGATACGATTAAGTACCGCGTCAAGTGTCCCACCTTCAGAGGCACACTTGGCACCTTCTAAGGCTGCAAATCCCATTTGCATGCAGTTTGAGCGAGAATCCACAAGATGAATCACAGCTTCGGGGTGTTTTTCAAGGACCATCTCACGGATCAGGTGGGCGCTTTGGTAGGTACCACTCATATCAGAGGAGAGAAAGATACCGATGATGCTATGACCATCACCAGCGATGTCTTCAAACACTCGGAGCATTTCTTCCGGAATGGGCTGAGAAGAAGTAGGAAGCTCACTTGATTTTGCCATTTCATCATAGAAGGTGGCATTGGAAAGGTCTACTTCACGTGTGCTTATGTCATTCATAATAACGTTAAGCGAAACAATCGAAATGTCGTATTGGGCGCATAATGCTTCTGGTAAATACGAAGTACTATCGGTTACAATTTTTATTCCCATAAACAATCTCCTTATAATTATATAGTGATCTAATGAAAAATTTAACTCTTTATAGTATAGCCTAAAAATTACTGGTTGACCATTGGTTCATAAGTAGGCATTGGGGTTTTAAGTTGTGACGTGTTATAATACAATAATAGAAAACACAGTAAAAGGAGTTACTATGGAGTCACAATATAGTATACAGTCAAAAAATAAAGTTAAAGTGAAAAAACCAAAACTTTATCATGTGGTTATGCATAATGATGATTTTACAACGATGGAGTTTGTGATAGAGGTTTTGGTAACCTTATTTAATAAAAAGACAGAAGAAGCTTATACCATTATGCTGGATGTGCATAAGAAAGGTAAAGGGGTGGCGGGTGTTTATCCTTATGATTTAGCAATCACCAAAGCAAATAGAGCAATGGATATGGCTAGGGAAGAAGGTTTCCCTTTTAAAATGACAGTGGAAGAGGTGTAGCAGCATGGAAAAAATGCAGGGAACAGAGCGTCTAATCACATGTATTGAAGAAAGTATCGCACTTGCACAAATGATGCAACATGTATATGTTACACCAGAGCATATGCTCTACATACTGTGTAATAAGGGATACTTTAGAAAAGTGCTGGAAGCATTAGATGCAGATGCAGACAGTATTAAGTCACAAATAGAAGACTATTTTGAACAGTATATGGATAAGGAAGAAGCAGTAGAACCTATAGAAAGTGCAGCATTTATCGCTATCTTAAACTACGCAGTACAGCAAGCACATAGTAGTGAGAAAAATTGTGTGGATATCCAGCATGTACTGAATGGGATATTTGCTTTTCCAGATAGTTTTGCCGCTTATTATCTAGCCGAAGAAGGTGTCGAAAAATCGGCATTATTATATCATATGTGCCATGAGGAAGAAGATGAGCGTGTGGGTGAAGAAAGTAGCCAAGCATCAGAAGAACATCAAGAAAAAAGAGAATGGAAGAAGTATGCTACCCACCTCAATCAATTTGTGAAAGACCATCCAGAACCTTTCGTGGAAAGGGATACGATTATTTGGCGTACATTAGAAGTTCTTTGTCGCAAGACTAAGAATAACCCGATCCATATAGGCGAACCAGGGGTTGGAAAAACAGCACTGACTTTTAGCCTTGCGAAGCGAATCGTAGACGGAGAGGTGCCAGAGAAATTAAAGGGTGCCAATCTCTTTATGCTAGACTTAGGTGGGATGCTAGCCGGTACACAGTACCGAGGCGACTTTGAAAAACGTATCAAGCAAGTGCTAGAAAGTATCAAAGCCTATGAGAAGCCTATTGTCTATATTGATGAGATTCATCAGATAGTAGGTGCAGGCGCACTGGGAAATGGTGCTATGGATGCTTCGAATTTACTTAAGCCTTATCTTTTAGAAAATAGTATTCGCTTTATAGGTGCGACGACTTTTGAAGAATACAAAAAATATTTTGAGAAAGATAAAGGGTTGGTACGACGTTTTCAGACCATTGAAGTGAAAGAACCTACCGTAGAGGAATGTTTAAGCATCTTAAAGGGGCTTCAAGAAAGCTATGAAGCACATCATGGGGTGACTTATACAGCGGAGGCTTTAGAAGCGGCAGTGACTTTGAGTCATAAGTATATGAATGAACGTTTTTTACCAGACAAAGCCATTGATTTAATAGATGAAGCAGGGGCGTATCTAGCACTACAGGCAGGTAACAAAAAGCAAGTGGTGACCCGTGAGGTCATCGAAACGTTACTAGCTAAGATGTGTCATATCCCTAAAAAAACAGTGGCATCCAATGAAGTGGCCAAACTGAAAACCTTAGAAAAAAGATTAAAGAAGCAAATCTTTGGTCAAGACCATGCCATCGAAGAAGTGACCAAGTACTTAAAGCTTTCACGCGCAGGGCTTAGTGAAGGGGATAAACCGATAGCTAGCCTCCTTTTCGTAGGGCCGACAGGTGTAGGAAAGACTGAGATTGCAAAGACTTTGGCAGAAGAGCTAGGGATTAAGCTGATACGCTTTGATATGAGTGAGTATGGCGAGAAACATACGGCTTCAAAGCTTATCGGTTCACCACCAGGGTATGTAGGCTATGAGGAAGGTGGGCTTCTCACAGATGCCATACGTAAGACGCCTCATGCAGTCCTTTTATTAGACGAGATCGAAAAGGCCCATAGCGATGTGTTTAATATGCTTCTACAAGTTATGGACTATGCCACTCTTACAGATAGTCATGGTAAGAAAGCAGACTTTAGAAACGTCATTTTGATTATGACATCGAATGCAGGTGCAAGATTTATCGGCAAGCAGTTGGTAGGCTTTGGTGAACGTGAATTAAAAGAAACGGTCATGGAAGATGAAGTCAAGAAAGTCTTCACGCCAGAGTTTCGTAATCGCTTAAGTGGCATGATTGCCTTTAATCACTTGTCAGAAGAAATGGCGGCTAAAATTGCCGATAAAGAACTGGGCAAATTAAAGCAATTACTTGAACCTAAAAACATCACCCTTAAGTGCAGTAAGCAATACTTACAGAAGATAGGCATGAAGGGGATTTCGAAAGAATTTGGCGCCAGAGGGATTAAGCGTGTGATTGAAGGTGAGATCAAGCCACTTCTTGTAGAAGAGATGCTTTTTGGGAAGCTTCAAAAAGGCGGTCTGTGCCGTATCGTTATGGCAGATGAGCACATCACAATAGAAATAGAAAGCAAAAAATAGAATGCACCTGAAAAGGTGCATTTTATTTTTGAAGAAAAAAATATTCTATATTTTTGGAAAAATGCTATAATATAAAAGGAGGAGGGGACGAAGTGGAAAAAAAGAGAAAAAAAACATGCCATATAGTTATTACACCAGAAGATTGCCATACACCGATTCATTTAACATATACATATCCCGCAATGAAACAAGTTGGGGGAGCCATTCTCGTTTGTTGTATACTTTTAGTATTAGGAATAGGAACTATCTTGTATACACAGCACCAACAGATTGCAGCATATAAAGAACAACTGGATAGCAAAGAAAGTGAGATTAAAGAACTGAAATTAAGTCAAATGGAGCAAGTGCCCTTAGCAGTAGGAGGACCTATCGAAAGAAAAGACTTAAGTAGTACAGAAGAAGCCACATCCTATCAATGGATTCCTAGTTTTGTAAAGGAACACGAAGATGCAGTGGATGTACAAGTTTTTGCAGTAGAAGAACTGATGGATGATCCTTATGAGCCTAACTTTGTACCGTGCGAGGGAGATGTAACGAGCCGCTATGGAAGTAGGCAAAATCCTTTCGACAGGTCAGAGGGGGATCAGCATAAAGGTATCGACATTGGTGCGACGAAGGGAGATCCTATCTTTGCAGCGGCAAAAGGTGTGGTCACTGATGCAAGATATATGAATGGCTATGGTTACGCTGTGTTTATAGATCATCAAAACGGTCTAGAAACACGGTATGCACATGCGTCGAAACTCTATGTAACGGCAGGACAAGAAGTGGAAAAGGGAGAAAAAATCGCAGCAGTGGGTTCCACAGGGAATTCCACGGGACCACATCTGCATTTTGAGATAAGACAAGATGGTAAAGCAATGAATCCAAATAAATTATTTACAAAGGAGTAAAAATCATGGGATTAGGGAAAAAACAAAAGAAGAATGATGAGGTGCAAGGGGGAGCTGTAGTGGTAGATAAGCAAAGTAAGGTGAAAAAACCAGAAGTACAAGATACACTGATAGGTGCCAGTACCATGTTTACAGGGGATATTCAGTGCGAAAAAAGTATTCGTATCGATGGGAAAGTAATAGGGAACATCCATGCGCTACATAGTATTGTCATAGGAGAAACTGGCTGTATCAAAGGGGACTTACATGCGGAGTATATCATCTTGTATGGAAAAGTAGAAGGGAATGTAGAGGCTACTAGTGGGTTTGAGATGATGAAGAGTGGGAACTTACGAGGGGATGTGACGACCAAGAGTTTAAGCGTCCAGCAAGGCGCAGTATTCTGTGGTCAAAGTAAAATGAAAGCGGAAGCATAGGAATAAGCGCTTAGAAAAAACTACTAAGAGAAGGAAGTTAACTACATTAAAAACCAATCATACTGACGAAAATAAATAAATGTGCTAAAAAGTAAAGAGCTTGTCTAAGCAACTTAAATAAGTGGGGGCTAGAGAGTTTGAAGGACATTGTGCATAATAGCAACGAAAAGAGAAGTAAGTGGCAAAGTGACTAAAAGCCCAAAAGAAAAATAAAAAAGTTAGGGCATACTTAAAGTGTAATTATTGCTATAATACATTTGTAACTTCCCCCAGATGTTACAGCAAATATAAAGTTATTTGCTACCCCTAGAATAAAATACCTTCTCTCAAGAGAAAGACCCGTTGTCTTTCTCTTTTTTTGCGTTCTTTCCAAAATATCACTAGTGCAAGAAGTGGAAGGGAAAAGGTATAATAAGGCGAGTACAGAAACCAAAGGATGAAGGAGGTTTCAGATGATCAACAAACATCATTGGAAAAAATATATGCCCTACTTAATAGGTGCACTCATCTTGTGTCTAATCCTTATAGGGAGTTGGCAAAATAAATATAATAAAAAACCTTATATCACCTATCCAGCTTTTGAAAAGAAAGTAGAAGCAGGACAGATTAAGCAAGTGGTGCTAAAAGAAGGCACACACATCGAATTTTGGGAAGTAGGCGATGGGCAGGTGTATACCACAGATCATCCTCGTACTTTTCATTTTAAAGAATGGTTATTAAAAAATAATATAAAAGTCATAGAAAGTAAAGCGGGCCAAGAATTGGCTCTGATTCAGTACCTTGTAAGTGGCATGCTCTTTATAGGTGTTTTCTATGTGGTCTTTCAAAGCGTACGCCAGAGAGGCGGCGGTGGTGGCATGATGGCACTGCAAGTAACGCCTATGGCAGCAGAAGATTTAAAAGTAGGCTTTAGGGATATGGCAGGGAATACAGAAGCAAAAGAACAAGTAGAAGATGTAATTAAGTTTATGAAGCATCCAGAAAAATACTTGAAGCTAGGCGCACGTATGCCAAAAGGTCTGATTTTTTATGGACCACCCGGTACAGGAAAGACCTTAATGGCAAAAGCCATCGCAAAGGAAGCGGGCGTTCCGTTCTTTAGCGTCAGTGGATCGGATTTTGTACAAATGTATGTAGGCGTAGGTGCCAGTCGTATCCGTGAGATTTTTAAAGAAGCGAGAAAGACGGAAAAAGCGGTCATCTTTATTGATGAGATTGATGCCATCGGAAAGGCAAGAGGGCAAAGTGCCACCAATAGTAATGATGAAAAAGACCAGACACTTAATGCCTTACTCACAGAAATGTCAGGCTTTAAAAAAGAAGATGGCATCGTAGTCATCGCAGCAACAAACCGCTTAGAGTTACTAGATGAAGCACTCCTACGTCCAGGGCGTTTTGATAGGCATATTGAGATAGGCTATCCAGATAAAAGTGCAAGAAAGCAAATCATTAAGCTTTACCTAAAGGATAAACCTATAGGAGAAAGTATCGAGGTGGAAGAATGGGTAGGACAGACGGCGTACTTTACAGGTGCTATGCTTGAAAATCTCATTAACGAAGCAGCTATCTCGGCAGCCAATGAAGAAGCACCCATTATCGAAAAGCATCATATGGAGAAGGCTTTCTATACCGTAGTAGCAGGCGCTCAGAAAAAAGATAGAAGTTATATCAGTGAAGAAGAAAGACGGATCACGGCGTATCATGAGGCAGGCCATGCATTGATGACAAAGCTTGTAGCACCAGAAAATAGTGTAGCAAAAGTAACCATCATTCCCACAGCCAAAGGTGCCGGTGGTTTTAGCATGAATATACCGAAGGATAAGATGTACCATACGAAGAAAGATTTCCTACATCAGATACAGATTAGTTTAGCAGGACGTATAGCCGAAGAACTTGTATTTGGGAAAGACTGCATTACCACAGGTGCCAGTAATGACATCGAGAAGGCGACTCAGTATTTAAAAGATTATGTGGAAAAGTATGGAATGGATGACCAAGTCGGCTTCTTGAATATGCGGGTTTTAGGAATGAGTGAATCCATAAGTAGTGAAAAATTACTGGAAACTTACCAACAACTGATGCAGATGCTTTACGAGAAGAGTATGACATTGCTAGAAGAGCATAGGTCACAATTACAATTAATAGCAGAAACGCTTCTGAAAGAAGAGACGTTAGACGAAAAAGCGCTCGATGCACTTTTAGAAACTTAAAAAAGAACATACGAAATAAGGCTTATCCACTGGGGTAAGCCTTATTTTTTGTGTAATGCTGATATATCGTCTCTCCAATAAAGACGCACACGATTAATCGTTTTCACAGGGGTAATCTTACCTTTGCTTACAAGTTCGTCTAAGTACTGTCTAGAACATTGAAGAAGGTCGGTAGCTTCGGCCGTTGTAATAATTTCTGTCTGAATAAACTCTATTAAATTTTCCTTGCTATCAAAATTAAATTCCATGATATAACCCCTCTCTATAAAACACCTACTCTAGGAGTGTGTATTCTCTTCTATTTTAAAATAAAACTACATATTTTGCAATTATTTATAATAGATATAAAAATATTGTAATAAATAGTCGAGGCTTTAGTTCAATTTTTCTTCACATTTTTTGGCTATACTAAAGAAAACATAAACGAAAAGGAGGAGGCAACTATGAATATATTAATGATAGAAGATGAAGTACGCGTAGCGGATATTATGATGAAGTACTTGGAAAAAGAAGGCTATACAGTATTTGTAGCTTATACAGGAAGAGAAGGTCTTGATTTGTTTTATAAACATACAATCGATGTGGTGTTACTCGATTTAATGCTCCCAGATATACAAGGGGAAGAAATATGTAAAGAGATGCGTGGTGTGTCTAATGTGTACATCTTTATGATTACTGCTAAAGGAACCCTCGATCATAAAGTAGAAGGTTTTAAGATAGGGGCAGATGAATACTTAGTCAAGCCTGTAAGTCCAAGGGAACTTGTGGCGAGAGTGAATGCCTTAGAGTCTCGAAAAGAAAGAGAAGAAAATAAAGACACTTTAATTTTTGATAAAGGCAACTTGAAAATTTACTTGCAGGAAAGAGTCGTAAAGGTAAAAAATGAAATTGTCAACCTTACCCCTAATGAATTTGATATGCTTCATGAATTGGCATCGTCACCAGGGCGTGTCTTTAGTCGTGAACAACTTATTGAAGCGGTAATGGGCATTGACTTTGACGGCTTTGACCGTACCATTGATGTTCACATCAAAAACTTAAGAAAGAAAATAGAAGAAGACACTAAAAATCCACATTATATCAAGACTGTGACAGGTATTGGGTATAAGTTTGAGGGGAATGCTGTATGATTTCTTTACGCAAGCAACTTTTTGCGTTACTTTTTTGTACAGGTGTCGTCACTATTTTGATGACAGCACTTTTTGTAAACTTAACGATTCAAGAGGAGTTTGAAGGGTATATCGAACTGAATATCCAAAAGACAAGTGAGGCCATCGTGGAGCGCCTGAGAGTCATCTATAAAAACAATGGGGGCTGGAATGAGAAAGCCATGGATGACTTGGCAGGAAGTACACAAGTTGGGAATTTTTCCGTGGCGGTCTTAAACCCAGAGAAAGAGTTGGTATGGGGGATGACAGAGTTAGAACTTGTGGAGGAAATTAAAAGGCTTGATTATCCTTTGTTTTATGGTAGTCCATGGCAACAACTGAAAGAAATGATTTATACGTTTGAAGATATAGCCATTAAAATAGATGGTGATACCGTAGGGTATGCAAGAATTGGTTACTTCCCATCATTCTTACTATCCAAAGATGATATCCTTTTCCAAAGTAATATCAATCGAAGTATTGTAGGTAGTGGGCTTATTGGCATCGTATGCTTTTGCTTTATAGGATTGTATATGACAAATCTTGTGACAAAGCCTATCTATGCTATTGCCAAAACATCTGTGGATTTAGCAGAAGGTAAATGGAAGAAGCGTTATAAAAAGCATAGTCGCATTAAAGAAATCGAGAATTTAAGACATAGTATGAACTACTTAGCACAGAAGTTGGATCAGCAAGATGAGCTAAGACGTAAGCTCATCTCCGACGTATCCCATGAGATTCGTACACCACTGCATATTTTACAAAGCAACTTAGAGGCGATGATCGATGGTATTTACCCAATCGATGATGACCAGATGCAAGTGCTTTACCAAGAGGTAGTGCGATTTGGAAGCTTGCTGAACAATCTGGATAAGCTGAAAAATGTGGAAGAAGACATTACGACTATTAACCCAGAAGAAATGCATATGAATACGTGCATCCGCGAAGTCTACAATACGTTCAAGATTGTGGCCCGTGAGAAAAAGATTAAGTACCGTTTAGAAAGCCAAGAGACAGAGCATGTGGTGGTGTTAGGGGATCATGGTGCACTTAAGCAAGTGTTTATGAACTTGCTTTCCAATGCTTTCAAGTTCACAACGGATGGAAGTATTACTATTGAAACCCATCTAAGAGGGCGCATGATGCATATCATCATTGAAGATACAGGGATTGGCATTGCCCAAGAAGACTTACCCTATATTTTTGAACGGATGTACCGAGGGGATAAAAGTCGTGAACGCTTTGAAGGAAGTGGTATAGGGCTGACTATTGTAAAGCGCCACATCATGCTTCATGGCGGGCGCATTGATATTAATAGTGAAGAAAATAAAGGAACACGAGTGATTGTGCAACTGCCTGTGCATTATGTAAGTAAAACCAGTATGTTAAAAGCATTAAGCTTGAAAAAGTAAAGATATTCGTGAGGATATCTTTATTTTTATACAAAGAAATCACAGGGGCGTAAGGTTGACAGTAGTATAGTAAAAGTTTATAATTTCACTAATTAATGAATAGTGAAAAGATAGGAGAAAAAAATGGCACAATTTAATCAAAAAGATCCTTATATGGCATTAAGCCTTATCAATACAAAACTACGCGATGAGTGCGAGAATTTCGAAGACTTATGTAGTACTTATGATTTAGATGGTGAAGAAATCATTAGTCGTATGGATGCCATAGGGTACACTTATAATAGTAAGCTAAATCAATTTATACAATAAGATAAAGAAGAGGAGCTTTCCCATGAACTTAGAAAAAAACATTGAAAAATACGCAAGATTAATTGTGGAAGTAGGCGCAAATATTCAAAAAGACCAGTACTTAATGATTACCGCACCGATTCAAACAGCATTCTTCGCACGTGCTCTTACCAAGTGTGCCTATGAAAGAGGTGCAAAGAAAGTTTTCGTAGATTATGTGGATGAAGAATTATCAAAAGTGAACTACCTCTATGCACCAGATGAAGCTTTTCTTGAGTATCCATCATGGATGGCACAAGGTAAAAAAGAACTGGCAGAGAAAAACTGTGCGTTTATCTCTATTGCAGCGTCTAACCCGGACTTACTTAAAGAGGTAGATCCAAAGCGTATAGCCACCATGCAAAAGACAGCAAGTATGGCACTAGAAGCTTTCAGACGTTACACACAAAATGGTGATGTGGCATGGTGTGTGGCATCTATTCCGACGAAGGAGTGGAGTATGAAAGTATTTCCAGATGCTGCAAATGAAGAAGAAGCCATGGAAAAGTTATGGGACAAAATCTTCATCGCAACACGTATTTACGAGGAAGATCCAGTGGCTGCATGGAAAGAACATACAGAGAGTTTAGCGAGCCGTACACAGTACCTTACAGCTAAGAAAATTACAAAGCTTCATTATACTGCACCAGGTACAGACCTTAAGGTAGCCTTACCAAAAGGGCATATCTGGGTAGGAGGCGGTAGTGACAATAAAGCAGGGACTTATTATGTTGCTAATATGCCAACTGAAGAAGCGTTCACCATGCCTTATAAATACGGTGTGGAAGGCAAGCTTGCTTCTACGAAGCCACTTAGTTATGGTGGCAACCTGATCGATAACTTTACACTTTACTTTGAGAAAGGTCGCATCGTAGACTTTACAGCAGAGGAAGGTTACGAAACATTAAAAGAACTGATCGGTACAGATGAAGGGTCACATTACCTTGGTGAAGTAGCTATCGTACCTTATGATTCACCAGTATCTAACACAAAGGTAATCTTCTACAATACTTTATTTGATGAGAATGCATCTTGTCACTTTGCCATTGGTAGCGCATACCCAGACAATATCGAGGGTGGTACAGCAATGAGTAAAGAAGAACTTGAAAAAGTAGGTGCCAATACGTCACTTACTCATGTGGACTTTATGGTAGGAAGCAAGGAACTTAATGTACTTGCAGAAACAGAGGATGGTGAACAGTTTTACATTTTAAAAGATGGCGATTGGGCATTCACTGTCTAATCAGCTTTAAAAGGCATTCTTTTCAGAATGTCTTTTTTAATGCATAAAAATCAAACTATTTCAATAGCTATCATTAAAGGAGTTTGTTATAATAAGGAAGAATAAAGCCTAGAAGCTTGAGGAGGGATAAGAAATGGGATTTTTGAAAAAACAATTGCTGGACATTATACAATGGCTAGATGATTCACAAAACACACTGACATACATGTATCCAATGGAGGATCAAGAAATACAGCACGGTGCACAGCTTACGGTAAGGCCAGGCCAAGCAGCTGTCTTCGTAGAAAAAGGGCAAATAGCAGATGTCTTTGGACCAGGGACACATAAGCTAGAAACAGCGAACTTACCTTTATTAGGGGATTTAAAAGGATGGGCATTTGGCTTTAAATCACCTTTCAAGTCAGATGTTTTCTTCGTGAATACAAAAGAAATGCTGAATAATAAATGGGGAACACAAAGTCCTATATGGATTCAGGATGCTAAGTTTGGGCAAGTACAGGTAAGAGCGTTCGGTACCTATACGTTTAATATTATAGATCCAGCGAAATTCATCACCCAAGTAGCAAGTACCAATAAGACATACACAAAAGATAGTATCAATGACCAATTAAGAGCATTCATTCTTTCAAACTTTGGGGATGCCATTGGAAGTTTACAAATGACAGTGGCACAGATTGCATCTCAATACAATGAGATTAGTCAGCAAATGATGGTAGATGCACAGGCGGCTTTTGATTATCTAGGGGTTAGTCTGAACCACTTTACCATCGGCAATATTTCTTTACCAGATGACATCGAAGAAGCCTTAAAAGAACTTACAAGCATGACGATGAAAGGGAGTATCGATGATGAGGCATTACGCCGTATTCATACTCTTAGACAGCTTGATATTATGGAGAAGTCTACTGAGAATGAAGGCTTGAATGCCATGATTCAAAACGGTATGGGACTGGGTATGGGGCTCCATGTAGGTGGTGCTTTCGCACAAGGTATGGCAAGTAATATACAGCAAGCGAATCAAAGTGCGGCAGGACAGCAAGGGGCAGCAGGACAGCAAGCAGCAACAGCTAGCCTAGGTGCAGCATTAGGTGATGCTTTAGGAAAGGGGACGCCACAAAGTACCCAAGGAGGGCGTCAGTGTCAAAACTGTGGGACGACGGTGAGTGAAAATGCCAAGTTCTGTAATGAGTGTGGGACAAAGATAGAAGTCATTCAACCTAAGAATAAGTTCTGCACCGAGTGTGGCACACAACTTGACGCAAATGCGAAGTTTTGTAACGAATGTGGGACGAAACTTTAAGAATAGGGAGGCATAAAATGACCAGATGGTTGTATAAAATGCAGAAGCATAAGTACTTGCTAGGACTCATGGTTCTTATAGGGATTACCTTTATGAGTATAGCCACATGTACTTTTGCAGATGTGGGAAATAGCGTGGATTATAATAGTGGGAGTAGTGGTGGTAGCAGTAGCGGAAGCAGTAGTAGTTACTCAGGCAGTGTGGATTTTTATATGGTGTATTGGCTCATCAGATTAATGATTCGAGAGCCCCTTTTACTTTTAGTTGTCCTTGTGATTGCAGGTATTTATATTGTGGCGAGGGCTAAAGGGAGACAGGAAGGAAATGGTCACAGGTCTAGTGGGTATGAGGATGACTATATGCGTAGTAGTAATGCAAGTAGTGGTCTGATGTTTATACCTGACACGGCAAGTATCCAAGAGCTAGTGGGAAAAGATCCAGGATTTTCAGAGCAACTTTTAGTAAGCAAAGTCAACAATATGTTTATACGTCTTCAGTTGGCGTGGATGAACAAAGTGTGGGAAGAAGTAAGACCTTTTGAGACAGATGCGCTTTTCAATACACATAAGATGCAACTGGACCAGTACATAAGAAGTGGGCGTACTAACCGCATCGAAGATATATGTATCGTGAACACTGAACTACTCAGATACTATGAACGAGGTGAGTACGAATACTTAGACGTTGAAATCAAGTCACGTTTTACGGATTACATTGTAGAAGATACCACAGGTAATGTGGTGAAGGGTGACCCTAGACGTACCATCCATATGCAGTACAAATGGAAGTTGGCCCGCAAAGGTGGCACAGTGACCAATGTAAAGCATATAGAGGCGACGGAATGTCCAAATTGTGGGGCAAACATCTCCATTAACCAAGCAGGCAAGTGTGAGTACTGTGGTAGTGTGGTCACAAAAGGTGACTTTGACTGGGTATTATCAGAGATAGAAGTGATTTCACAGCATTAAAGAGGAGGCAACTAAAGATGAAAATAGCCATTTTGGATGCAAAAACATTAGGAAATGATATCGACCTAGAGCCTATCAAGGCATTGGGCGAAGTAACGGTATATGATTTGACCACAGAGGAAGAAGTAGCAGACCGCGTAAAAGACGTAGATGTTATTGTGACTAATAAAGTGAGGTTAGGTGAGCGGGAATTAGAGCAGACACAGCACTTAAAGCTCATCGCCCTTTTTGCCACAGGTTACAATAACATTGATCTTGACTATGCAAAGAAGCGTGGCATTGGTGTAGCCAATGTAGCAGGTTACTCGACTAAGAGTGTGGCACAGCATACCTTTGCAATGCTTTTTCAGCTTCTAGAACACTTAGGGTTTTATGACCGTTATGTGAAGACGAAAGCTTATGCGACCAGTGAAACGTTCGCCTATATCGAAAAACCTTTTTATCAAATCGATGGAAAAGTATGGGGAATCATAGGTATGGGCGCTATCGGCCAAGAAGTGGCACGGCTGGCAGAAGCTTTTGGTGCCAAGGTGGTGTATTATTCAACATCGGGTAAAAACACCCAAGCTAGCTATGAAAAAGTAAGCCTGGAGACATTGCTTGAGAAAAGTCATATTGTATCTATCCATGCACCTCTTAATGAGATGACCCAAAATCTAATAGGCTATGAAGAAATGCGCCAAATGAAAAAAGAGGCTATCCTTATGAATTTAGGTCGTGGTAGTATTATCAATGAAGAAGACTTGGTAAGAGCTTTAAAAGAAGACCTTATTCGTGGAGCAGCGCTGGATGTCCTTCAGGAGGAACCGATAGCAAGCACCCATCCGCTGTATGAGGTGGATGAAGCGAAGTGGCTAGTAACGCCTCACATTGCATGGGCGAGTGTGGAGGCTAGAAGAACCCTTGTAGAAGAAGTAGCTGGTAATATACAAGCATGCTTTAAAGGTGAGCGCCGTAATCGTTTGGTTTAATCTAGAAAGCAAGGGAAGAGAATAGTCTTTTTTAGATGCTGACGTCATATATTTTAATAAGCATAGCAATTGGTCAAGGGGGGAACCTTATGTGGACAGTTATCCTTATTACGGCGTTGGTGATTTGTGTGGTCGTTATCTTTTTGCTGGTGGATTATCAAAAAGATGATGAAATTCAAGATCTGTTTGAAGAAGACAGACGGGATTTAGAAGAAAATGCGTTTTTCGAAGAAGACCCTGTGCTAGAAGAAGAACTAGCGGAGGAAGAAGTCGAAGACGTAGAGGCTGAAGAAGCCGAAGAAGCTGAGGACGTAGTAGCTGAAGAAGTAGAGGAAGCTGAGGACGTAGCAGTTGAAGAGGTAGCGGAAACTGAAGATGCACAAGATGAAGAAGAAGTAGAAGATGACATAATGGATGATGCGGTATTTGCGGATGACGATTTTGAAGTAGAAGAGGAAGAAGACGCAACGACTGAGAAATAAAAGTATGAAAGCTACTACGCACCTTGAAGAGGGAAGTAGTAGCTTTTTTTATAGATGGAGGTAGACATGCTAGAAGGATTACTTGTGGTTAATGGGTGTATGCGTACCCCTAAATTTGAAGAAATAACGGCGATGTATCAAGAGGCCGCAAAAAAATATAACATAAAAATGGAAGTGGCGTACAATAATGACTTTACCTTTGGTGTGGCACAAGACGGCTTTGTGCAGCATCCCAAATTGACGTCAGATGTGAAGTTTGTTCTTTTTTTAGATAAAGATATAAGGCTTGCGAAACAACTAGAAAAAATGAATAAGAGGCTATTTAATTCAGCAGAGGTCGTCGAAGTATGTGATGATAAAAGTGCTACATGTATGGCGTTACAAGGTGCAGGCATACCAATGCCTAAGACACTTGTAGCACCTCTGGTGTATCCAGGAACTTATGATGAAGAAGATGGGTATATCCCATGTATCGAAGCACAGCTAGCGTATCCAATGGTCTTAAAAGAATGCTTCGGATCGTTCGGTGAGCAAGTGTACAAAATAGATAATAGAGAAATGCTTAAGGCGAAACGTAGACAGCTAGCAGCAGTGCCACACCTTTACCAAGAACTGGTTACCAGTAGTTATGGACGTGATGTGCGTATCCATGTGGTAGGTGGTGAAGTAGTGGCTTGTATGCTGCGTTATTCAGAAACGGATTTTCGAGCAAACATAAGTAGTGGCGGGAAGATGGAGACTTTTCAGTGTCCGGAAAGTTTCAGTCGCTTAGCTGTTCGTGTATGCGAACTTTTAGGGGCCGATTTTGCTGGGGTAGACTTATTGTTTGATGTGAATGAGAATCCGGTGGTGTGTGAAGTTAATTCAAATGCCCATATCAAAAATATATTTGAATGTACGGGTGTTAATGTAGCGGAAGCAATTATGGCCTACATCGAGAAGGAGATGGACAAGAGATGATACAGGGATGGCTGGTATACAACCAAGAAGATTTGAAGAAAAATAAGTTTTTTGCAGAAAGTCTTATGAGACACGGAGAAAACTTAGGGCTTCAAATGAAACTTATGGTAAGAGAAGAAATCGTATTAGGGGTGAATGAAGAAGGACTTACGATGTGGTGCAATGAGAGCACATCACTGCCTACATTTGTAGTGAACCGCACACGGGATAGCTTTTTTGCAAAGCACCTAGAACTTTTAGGGATTAGGGTATTTAATAGTTTTCAGGTCACAGACTTATGTAACGATAAAGGCAAAACCCATCAGTTTGTGAATCATCTCGGCATTCCATCGGTGGATACAGTGTTTTGGGATCAAGCGTATCAGACAATTGAGCAGATGCCACTTGCTTATCCGGTGGTTGTGAAAACCGTAGATGGGCATGGTGGGGAAGAAGTGTGTAAAGTCGCATCTAAAGAAACGTTAGAAACATGGATGGTAGAAAAGAAGAGGCGGCATTATGTCATTCAGAGCTTGTGCAGTCAAGTAGGCGTAGATGTGCGGGTATTCGTAGTTGGAGATGTGATCCAAGCAGCAATCAAACGGGAATCAGTGGTGGATTTTAGATCGAACTATTCCTTAGGTGGCAAGACTTCCCTTTATGAAGTAGATGAAGTGTTGCAAGGGTTAGTGGCACGTATTGTGAAGCATCTACCTTGTGACTGCGTAGGTATTGACTTTATGGTGGACAAGGATGGTAACTACATTTTTAATGAGATAGAAGACGTGGTAGGGAGTCGTAGTTTGTATGCCAATAGCACCATCGATTTAGCAGAGCGGTATATGATGCACATACAAAAAAGGCTGAGCTAAAGGAAGCTCAACCTATGGATTATAAAACATGTAGCGGGTATGTTATTCTAAAATGTGTGTAAGTCCTGCCGTGAAAATATGGTGGATATGCTGGTCAGCTAAAGAATAGTAGACCACTTTGCCTACTTTACGTGATTTCACAAGTTTGTGTGCTTTGAAAGTGCGTAATTGATGGGAAATGGCAGAGTGTGTCATGCCTAAAGTGGCGGCTAAATCACAGACGCACATTTCTGACTTGAAAAGCGCACTTAAAATTTTGATACGCGTAGCATCTCCGAATACTTTAAAAAGAAGTGCTAGCTCATTTGAACGATCATTATCCAGAATAAAAGGTTTGACCTGTGCAACAACTTCTTCATGAATCATAGTGCATTGACATGTTTCTATAGATTTTGTGTCCATCGCTTAACCTCCTTTGGCCAGTACAATCTAATACTATAAGGTTAGTCGGGTACATACTAAATGTCAAGCGAAAAAAATGATTAAACTTATATATAAATATTGATTATATTAAAATATAGATGTACTATTAAAATAGAGGCGTTTGAAAGAAAAAAAGGGGGAACGAGGATGATTCAATTTGAGAAAGAGCTTGAAAAGTTTAAGCCAATGTTGGATATCAATCACATAGAAGAAAATATTACATTAGACGATACAAAGGATATGGTTGACTTTGTGAAGGAAATTATAAAAACAACATACGAACAGGGGAATTAAAATGCAGGTAATATGTCCGAACTGTGGAAAGTTAGGGGAAGTTACGGAACGCTGTACCCAGTGTCAAGAACCTCTGGGATGGATTGGTAGTTGCTATCAGCAAAGCCAAAAGTATTACATAAAAGGCTATGATTATGCGGCGAAACGTCAGCTCACTCAAGCAATTCCATATTTGCAGAAAGCGATTAGTTTAAATAAGCAACATATAGAAGCTCAAAATGTACTGGGACTTGTGTATTATGAATTAGGACAAGTAGGTGAAGCCTTAAAGGCATGGATACTAAGTACTTCGATTAGCAGAGAAAATAATAGTGCAGAAATGTATATGGAGCAAGTGCAAAAACAGCCCAAAAAGCTGGAGATGTATAAGGAAACCATCCATTTATATAACCGTGCCTTACGTTATTTAGAAAAGAAAAATGATGATATGGCGGTTATTCGACTTAAAAAAGCAGTGAGTTTAAATCCCCGCTTTGTAGAGGCTAGAAACTTACTGGCACTATGCTACTTGTATGAAAAACAGCCAACTAAAGCAAAAGAACAAATTATAAAAACTTTAGAAATTGATAAATGTAATGAGAAAGCCCTATATTATCTGAAACACATTGAATTACAAGATGAAGCGATGGAACAGCAAGAAGAACCCATCATTCAAAGTCCACACCTGCATAAAGCGAAGCTAGAAGGCAAGCCTCATCAGGTAAATCATAAAGGGGCTGTAGGTGGGCGCGCCATTCTTTATTTTGTATTTGGCATGCTTTGTATGTTCATTGTACAGAGTGCACTTATTGTGCCAGCGAAGACAGAAGAAATCGAAGGGGAGCTTTATGCTGCTATTGGTGAAAACAGTAGTATGAAACTTCAGTTAGATACCTTGGTCAAAGATTCGGAGATCGCACTTTTAGAAGTTGAGCAGCAAAAAGAAGCATTACAGAAGCAATATGACTTATTGCAACAACAACATCATGCACTCTTACAGGAAAAACGTATCGACCAAATAGGTGTGTACAAAAAAGAAAATAAATGGGTGGAAGCGGCAGAATTGCTTTACACCATCGCACCAGATAGTTTAAGTGCTGCCCATAAAGAGACTTTTGAAGGCTACAAAAAAGAGATCTATCCTAAGGCGACAGACAAGCTTTATAGTATGGGGTACCAAGCTTATAAAGGGAAAAACGATGCAGAAGCAATGAGCCATTTTGAAAAAGCGATGCTTTATGGTGGCAATAGTAAAACACTTAGTAATGTGATTTACTATATGGGAGAAATCGAAGAAAGTAATGGAAATGCAGCAAAAGCTATCCAATATTACCAAGTGTTAGAACAAGATTATAAAGGGACAAGTGCCCAGAAAAAAGGTGCAGCACGCCTTAAGAAACTACAACCAGAACAGTAAAAGGAATGTGAATGAACATTCCTTTTTTTATGCAATTGTAAAAAAATAGAAATCAATTGACAATATTTGTAAAATGCATTATGCTAGTGTATAGAAAAATAGGTGAAATGAGGTGTACTGTGAGTATAGAGTTTATAATGGATGAAAATACATTAATTGTCCAATTAAGAGGGGAAATAGATCACCATACGTGTGTAGAGATTAGAGAACGTGTGGATCGTGAGTATCAAAAACGCCGTGCGAAGAATATTTTATTTGACTTTAGTGCCATTGCTTTTATGGATAGTTCAGGTATAGGACTTTTGATGGGTCGTTACCGCAATGTAGCTATCTGTGGGGGAAATATAGGGGTATACAATGTCACAACAAAAGTAGATAAAATTCTTAGCTTATCAGGTATATATAAATTGATGAAGCAATATGACACAAAAGATCAAGCACTTAAAAATTTAGCATAAAAAGACGAGGGGGATAAAGATGACACTGACCAATGAAATGCAAATTTGCTTTAAAAGTCAGTCTACCAATGAAGCGTTTGCACGTGTAGCTGTGGCAGCATTTTTTTCACAACTCGATCCGACAGTGGACGAGTTGTATGATGTGAAGATGGCAGTATCAGAAGCTGTGACCAATAGTATTATACATGGTTATGGAAATGTAGAGACAGGCGAGATTACCATTCGCTGTCAATACACAGATCGTACAGCTACTGTTGAAATTAGTGACCAAGGTAGGGGCATTCAAGATATAGAAGAAGCGATGCAACCACTACATACCACATCAGAGGAAGACGAAAGAGCAGGGTTGGGATTTACGGTGATGCAATCAATGATGGATGAAGTAGAAGTAAGTTCAGAAGTAGGACAAGGGACTACAGTAAAACTTATGAAAACTTTTTATTAATCACCTCACACATTAAAGGAGGTGGCCGTTAGATGGATCATACACTAAAGTTGATAATGAAAGCGCAACAAGGAGATGAGACAGCTAAGGAAGTGCTCGTAGAAGAAAACATTGGGCTTGTATGGAGTCTTGTCAAAAGATTTGTAGGCCGTGGGTATGAAATGGAAGACTTATTTCAGATAGGAAGTATCGGACTACTTAAAAGCATCGATAAATTCGATTTGAGTTATAACGTCAAGTTTTCAACTTACGCAGTGCCTATGATCGTGGGGGAAATTAAGAGGTTTTTAAGAGATGATGGTATGATAAAAGTAAGTCGTTCCTTAAAAGAAATTGCCTATAAAGCAAGGGTAGCTAAAGAAGGACTTATGAAAGAATTAGATAGAGAACCGACCATTGTAGAGATTGCAGAAAGTCTAGAAATGGATGTAGAAGAAGTGGTGGCAGCGATGGAGGCCAATACAGAAATTGAGTCATTAAGTGCCATTATTCACCAAGGAGATGGCAAACCTATCACCCTTGAAGATAAGATAGATCAAGCACCGTCGGCACAGAACAATATGATCGATCATATCGTTCTCAGTCAAGTGATACAAGATCTAGAACCGATAGAGAAGCGTATTATTCTTTATAGATACTATGAAGACCGTACTCAGACAGAAATTGCCAGCATGCTGGACATTTCTCAAGTACAGGTATCCCGTATAGAAAAGCGTATCTTGAAAAAAATGCGAGCCATGCTCAATACATCGTGAAAGAAGTGATACAAGTCACTTCTTTTTTTTATGCGAATAATTAAAAAAGATAAAGTGTGTATAAAGATATAATGTTCGAGAAAAAGAGGGTAAATAGGTGATTTAAAATCTATAATATTCAGACTTATAAAAGTAAAAGGGAGTATAATTCTGTTGATAATAAGAAAATCAAACAATATAAAAATAAAAATCGAATAATATATTTTAAATTAAAAATAATGTTCGAAAATATATTGACGTTTAAAAGGCCCTATGATACCCTTGAATTATCAAATAACTTTATCTGGAGGTAGCAAGGTGCAACAGTTTCAGATCTATGTAGAAAAGAAAAAAGGGTTTAATATAGAAGCCAAAAGAGTAGAAAAAGAATTAAAGACCTTTTTAGGTTTGCAACAAATCGAAGAAGTAAGAGTATTTAACCGCTATGATGTAAGTGGTATCACACAAGAGGTATATGAGGAAGCCGTACATACGATTTTTTCAGAGCCACAAGCAGATACGGTATATGATGTATTGCCAACAGAAGATGCTTTCATCTTTATGAGTACATACCTTCGTGGTCAATACGATCAACGTGCGGATTCATGTGAACAATGTATTCGTATCATCGATCATAAAGCGACACCTAAAGTAAAGACATCTAAAGTGTACTGCATCAAAGGGGAACTTAGTGAAGAAGCGCAATTACTTATAAAAAAACATATGATTAATCCTATCGAGTGTGAAGAAGTAGGGTTAGAAACACAGCAATTATTAGACACCCATTATCCAAAGCCAGAAGCTATCAAAGTATTAGAAGGCTTTAATGAGATGACAAAGGAAAGTCTTGGTGACTTTAGAAAGGAAATAGGCCTTGCCATGAGTTTGGAAGATTTACTTTACTTCCAAAGCTATTTCCAAGGGGAGAGACGTAATCCTACCTATACAGAGTTAAAAGTAGTGGATACATACTGGTCAGATCACTGCCGTCATACAACGTTTATGACAGAGCTTACTTCTATAGAAGTAGAAGATAGTTTGCTTTCAAGACCGATTCAAGAGGCGTTAGATAGCTACTTTGAACTTAGAAAAGAAATCTATGTGGATAAAGAAAAGAAAGTATGCTTGATGGACTTGGCAACACTTATCGTCAAGTACCTTAAAAAGCAGGGTAAACTGACAAAACTTGTGGAATCAGCAGAGATTAATGCATGTACCATTGAAGACACCATTCGTGTCAATGATGGGGAAGAAAGTTACCTTATTCTCTTTAAAAACGAAACACATAATCACCCGACAGAAATCGAACCATTCGGTGGAGCAGCCACTTGTTTAGGTGGGGCGATTCGTGATCCGCTTTCAGGTAGAGCCTATGTGTACCAAGCAATGCGTGTAACAGGAGCAGGGGATGTGACCGCTTCTTTAAAAGATACTATGACAGGTAAATTACCACAGCGTAAAATTAGCCAGACAGCGGCTAATGGTTATAGCTCTTACGGTAATCAAATCGGTCTTGCAACAGGCGAAGTCAAAGAATACTACCATCCAGGCTATATGGCGAAACGCCTTGAAGTAGGTGCAGTAGTCGGTGCTTTACCAAGTAGCAATGCGAGACGTGAAGAGCCAACACCAGGGGATGTGATCATTCTGATTGGTGGCGCTACAGGAAGAGATGGCTGTGGTGGCGCTACAGGTTCTTCTAAGGAACATACAGAAGAATCACTTATGACTTGCGGTAGTGAAGTACAAAAAGGCAATCCAGTAGAAGAACGTAAGTTACAACGTCTCTTTAGAAATGCTGACTTTACCCATTGTATCAAGCGCTGTAATGACTTTGGTGCAGGTGGTGTCTGTGTGGCAATCGGTGAAATCGCAGAAGGTCTTGTGATTGACCTTGATCAAGTGCCAGTGAAGTACTTAGGCTTAGATGGTACAGAATTAGCTATATCAGAATCTCAAGAGCGTATGGCCATCGCAGTAGAAGCGAAGGATACAGAAAAAGTTATCGCCCTTTGTAATGAAGAAAACTTAAATGCTGTGGTTGTCGCACACGTTACAGAAGCGAAAGAACTGGTAATGCTTTGGCGCGGTGAAGAAATCGTACATATGAGCCGTACTTTCTTAGATAGTGCGGGGGTTACACAACAAAGAGAAGCAAAACTTACAGCACCAAACTGGGTGGCAGATACAAGACCACTTACAGAAGATGCAGTCATGAATCTTTGCAGTGACTTAAACTTAGCAAGTCAAAAAGGTTTAGGCTTACAGTTTGATGGTTCTATCGGTGCAAGTAGTGTACTCATGCCTTATGGTGGTAAGAATCAGCTGACAAAAGAAGTGGGTATGGTCGCTAAAATACCTGTACTAGGCGGCGAAACAACAGCAGCGACATTTATGACACATGGTTTTGATCCTTATTTATCAGAAGCATCACCTTTCCATGGTAGTCTTTATGCAGTATTAGAAAGTATTGCAAAACTTGTAGCACTTGGTGCTGATTATAAAGAAGCGTACCTTTCTTTCCAAGAGTACTTCGAGCGTTTAGGTGAAGACCCAGAGAAGTGGGGTAAACCAGTGGCATCTTTACTAGGTGCATGGGTGGTTCAAAAAGCACTTGGGGTAGGGGCAATCGGTGGTAAAGACAGTATGTCAGGCACCTTTGAAAATATCCATGTGCCACCAACACTTATCTCCTTTACATGTGCTATCGGTGATGCAAATCATGCGGTAAGTGGTAGCTTTAAGGAGACAGATAGTAAAATTGTTGTCTTAAATATTCCAAAAGATGAGACACAAGTACCTGACTTTGCGTATGCAATGAAAGGCTACGAAGCGATCTTTGAACTTGCAAAGGCAGGTAAGATACGTAGTAGCTATACAGTGGGTAAAGGCGGTATTTGTTACAGCTTAATGCAAATGGCAATTGGTAATGAAATCGGTGCAAAAGTGAGCTTAGCGGCTAATGGCATCCTTCCTTTCGAAGCGACTTATGGGGATATTGTACTTGAAGTGGCAGAAGACGTGGCAAGTAACTTAGATACCACACGCTTTACAGTGATTGGAGAGACTTGCGATACGAAGACTTTAACTTTCGATGAGGTAAGCTTGGACATTCAAACACTTATCAGAAAGATTGAAGCACCACTTGAGAAAGTATTCCCAGTCCATGTAGACAGTGAGGAAGAAACCAAAGATGCAACATACCTTGGGGAGCGTAAAATCTATGTAGCGAAGCACAAAATCGCTAGACCAAAGGTAGTGGTACCAGTATTCCCAGGTACCAACTGTGAATACGACATGAGCCGTGTGTTTGAACGTGTAGGGGCAGATGTGACACAAGTACTCTTCACCAACCGTACAGCAGCAGACATTCATGATTCAATCGAAAGAATGGCACAGGCCATCGACCAAGCACAAATCATCGCTTTCCCAGGTGGCTTCTCAGCAGGAGATGAGCCAGATGGTAGTGCTAAATTCATCGCTACTGTTTTCAGAAATGCCAAGTTAAAAGAAGCAGTACACAAGCATTTATATGAACAAGATGGTTTGGCCATAGGAATCTGTAATGGTTTCCAAGTACTTGTGAAGTTAGGGCTTCTACCATACGGTGAGATTCGTCAGATGACATCTGAGTGTCCAACACTTACTTACAACACAATCGGTAAGCATATCTCCCTTATGGCAAAAACAAAAATCACAAGTGTGCAGTCACCATGGTTACAAGGCGTAAACTTAGGGGATATGCATGAAATCGCACTTTCTCATGGAGAAGGACGTTTCGTAGCACCACAGGAAGTCTTAGAAAGCCTAGTGGCAAATGGTCAGATCTTTACACAGTATGTGAATGCAGAAGGTGTGCCAACGAAGGAAGGCGCAGTGAATGTGAATGGTAGTATGTATAATATCGAAGGGATTGTATCGATGGATGGACGTATCTTAGGAAAGATGGGGCATAGTGAGCGTATCGGTACAGGTGTACACAAAAATATCCCAGGTGCCAAAGATCAAAAACTCTTTGAGTCTGGTGTAGCATATTTCAAATAAATGATGATTAAAGGAGGCGTATGTATGAAAGTAGCATTTGTAATGGGTAGTGACTCGGATTTACCAGTTGTTGAAAAAGGTGTTGCGATTGTGAAAAAGTTTGGTGTGCCAGTGGAAGTTCGCGTGATTTCAGCACATCGTACACCTTATGAGGCAGAAAAGTTTGCAAAAGAAGCAGAAGATAAAGGCATAGGTGTCATCGTCGCAGCAGCAGGAAAAGCAGCCCATTTAGGTGGCGTCTTAGCAGCTTTCACCACTTTACCAGTGGTAGCGCTTCCGATTAAATCAAGCACCATGGATGGCCTTGACTCACTTTTATCAATGGTACAGATGCCACCAGGTATTCCAGTGGCTACTGTAGCTATTGATGGGGCAGTTAATGCAGGGCTTTTAGCCATCCAAATGCTAGCCTTAAGCGATGACGTTCTAAAAGAAAAGCTTAAAGCCTACAAAGAAGAAATGGCTGAAGGCGTACGTGAAAAAGATCGTCTTGTACAAGAAAAGTTTGCATAAAATCTCATAAAAAAAATAAATGTAAAGGGGAAATAAGTCATGGAAAAACAAGCACAATTATATGAAGGTAAAGCAAAGAAAGTTTATAAAACAGAAGATCCAAAATACTACATCGTTTCTTACAAAGATGATGCAACAGCTTTCAATGGTGAGAAAAAAGGCACTATTTTAGGAAAGGGTGTGGTAAACAACCGTATGAGTAACATTATGTGTAGAATGCTTGAAGAGCATGGCATTGAAACACACTATGTAGAAGAACTGAATGACCGTGAGACAGTGGTTAAAGCGGTAGAAATCGTACCATTAGAAGTTATCGTACGTAATGTGGCGGCAGGTTCTTTCTCTAAGCGTTTCGGCGTAGAAGAAGGCACTGTACTTAAGAACCCAACACTAGAGTATTGCTTAAAAGACGATGCGCTTGGTGATCCAATGATTAATGATTATCAAATCTTAGCACTTGGCCTTGCTACTGAGGAAGAACTTCAGGTGATGGCAGAGATTACTTTCAAAGTGAATGAGCTACTTAAAGCACACTTTGATCAAGTAGGTGTCAAACTTATTGACTTTAAAATAGAGCTTGGACGCGTAGATGGCAAAATCATTCTTGCAGATGAGATTTCACCAGATACTTGTAGATTCTGGGATAAAGAAACGAATAAAAAATTAGATAAAGACCGCTTTAGACGTGACCTAGGTGGGGTAGAAGAGGTATACGAAGAGATGCTTAAGCGTGTAACAAACTAAAAGGGGAGACGGTTATGATGCTATTTGAAGATGATACACTGCATGAAGAATGTGGTGTCGTAGGAATCTATTTAGACGGGGAAAGAAAAGATGCAGCAAGACTTGCCTACTATGGACTTTATGCCCTTCAACATAGAGGCCAAGAAAGTGCAGGGATTACTGTTAACAACGGTGGAAAGCTTGAAAGTGTCAAAGGCATGGGGCTTGTGGCAGACGTATTTAATGAGCAGAATATGGGCCATTTAGAAGGGCCAATGGCTATCGGACACGTGCGTTATTCCACAGCAGGTGATAAAGATATGAGTAATTGTCAGCCACTCGTTGCCAAGTATAAGCATGGTTCCATTGCACTTGCTCATAACGGTAATTTGACCAACAGTGATAGCATTCGTGAGATGTTAGAAGATGAAGGAGTTATCTTCCAATCAACCACAGACTCAGAAGCTATTCTTAATCTTATTGCAAGGCATTATAACAGAGGACTTGAGAATGCTATTCGTAATACAATGAACCTTTTAAAAGGTGCTTATGCTATCGTACTGACAACAGGCGAACAACTCATCGGTATTCGCGATCCACATGGCTTACGTCCGCTTTGCATTGGTGAATGTAAAGATGGGGGCTATGTATTGGCATCTGAGAGCTGTGCATTAGACGTAGTAGATGCAACATTTGTAAGAGATGTGGCGCCAGGAGAGATGGTTATCATTGATCAGGATGGGCTTAGAAGTATCGAGCCTACTAACTGGTGTCAAAAGAAACTATGTGTATTTGAACTGATTTATCTTGCAAGACCTGATAGTACCATTGATGGGGAAAGCGTGTATCAATTTAGAGAACGTGCAGGACGCATCCTTGCTAAGGAGTGTGGCGTAGAAGCAGACGTTGTCATTGCTGTACCAGATTCAGGGGTGCCATCAGCTATTGGTTACTCTAATGCTTCAGGTATTCCTTATAGAGAAGGCCTCATTAAAAACCGCTACATAGGAAGAACTTTCATTCAGCCAACCCAAGAAATGCGTGAAAATGCAGTGCGTATCAAGCTCAATCCTTTGGTGCACAACATCAAAGATAAGCGTGTCATTATGATTGATGACTCTATCGTAAGAGGTACCACAAGTAAACGCATCGTAGAGCAAGTACGTAAAGCAGGAGCGAAGGAGATTCACTTATGCATCACTTCACCACCTGTACAGTACTCTTGTTACTTTGGCATCGATACACCATACCGCGAGTATTTAATTGGCGCGAATATGAGTGTAGAGGAAATCAGAGACTACATCGGAGCAGATAGTTTAACTTACCTTTCTTGTGAAGGACTTAAAGAAGCTTGCCAAGGCAGTAATGCCTTCTGTAAAGCTTGCTTTAACGGGAATTACCCAATGGAAGTACCACTGAACCAAAAACCATGTACTAAAGAGGAGGCGTAAAAATGGCAAAGATTACTTATAAAGATGCAGGTGTGGATGTACACCGCGGGTATGAAGCTGTAACTCAAATGAAAAAACACGTACAATCTACTTTTACAGATGGTGTGCTTACAGATATAGGAAGCTTTGGTGGCACTTATTCCATCGGAAAGTACATGGGAATGAAAGAGCCAGTACTTGTATCAGGTACAGATGGTGTAGGGACTAAACTTAAGTTAGCTTTTGATATGAATAAGCACGATACCATCGGTATTGACTGTGTAGCGATGTGTGTAAACGACATCTTATGTGGTGGCGCGATTCCTCTTTTCTTCTTAGACTACATCGCGACAGGACGCATCGCACCAGAGCAAATCGCAGATATCGTCAAAGGTATTGCAGACGGTTGCAAAGAAAGTATGTGTGCTTTAGTCGGTGGCGAGACAGCAGAAATGCCAGGGTTTTATACCGATGGCGAGTATGATGTAGCGGGCTTTGCAGTGGGTATCGTCGATAAAGAAGAGATGATCGATGGCAAGTCTATTACACCAGGGGATGTGATTGTAGGTCTAAAGTCTTCAGGCGTTCATAGTAATGGTTATTCATTAGTACGTAAAATCATAGAAACGTATGCCTTAGATTTGAATGCATACAGTGAAGAACTTGGTGAGACTATCGGGGAAGCTTTCCTTAAGCCTACTAAACTTTATGTAAAAGCAGCACTTAAAGCTAAGGAAGTATGTAAGATCAAAGGAATGGCACATATTACTGGTGGTGGCTTTATCGAAAACGTACCACGTATGCTCCCAGTAGGTGTAACGGCTTCTTTACGCATCAATGCTATGGAAAAACCAAAAGTATACGGTATGCTTGAACGTTTATCAGGCCTTGAAGTGAATGAGCTTTACAATACGTTTAACATGGGTGTAGGTATGATGATGGTTGTGGCTAAAGAAGATGCTGTATGTTTAGTAGAAGCTATGCGAGAAATCGGTGAAGTAGCAGAAATTATTGGAGAAATCGTGAGTGGTGAAGAGGGCGTAATATTATGCCAGGATTAAGATTAGGCGTCCTTGTATCAGGATCTGGGAGCAATCTTCAAAGTGTGATTGATGCCAGCGAACAAGGTAGTATACAAAGTCAAGTGGCATGTATCATAAGTAATAAAGAAGAGGCCTATGGTTTAGAGCGTGGGAGAAAACACCACATCCCGTCTTTCTTTGTGAATCCTAAAGAAGCAGGCTACGATGAGCAAGTCTTGGCACTTTTAGCAGCGCATCAGGTAGATGTAGTGGTATTAGCAGGCTACTTGAAAATCGTACCACAGATGATGGTAGAGGTTTATAGAGGGAGGATGATTAACATTCATCCTTCGCTTTTACCTAAGTACGGTGGGAAAGGCTACTACGGAATCCATGTACATGAAGCGGTGATTGCTCATGGCGAGACAGAAAGTGGTGCCACCGTTCATTATGTAGATGGTGGCATTGATACAGGTGCCATCATTCATCAAGGCAAAGTAGCTGTGAATGAAGAAGATACAGCGGCGTCTTTGCAGCAACGTGTATTAGAAGAAGTCGAGCATCGTATTCTTGTAGAAGCTATTAAGATGCTTGAAGAGGAGGGGAAGTAATGAAAGTACTTGTAGTTGGAAACGGTGGACGTGAATCAGCGATTGCACAGACAATCAAACGATTTCATCCAGATGCGACCCTTTACATGGCACCAGGAAATGGTGGGACTTACGGCGACTTGATTCAAGTACCTATCAATGTAGATAAATTAGAGGCGTTGGCGGATTTTGCAGTATTACAGCAAGTTGATTTAACAATCGTAGGGCCAGAAGTACCACTTGTGCAGGGGATTGTAGATGTCTTTATGGAACGTGGACTTCGTATATTTGGACCGAATCAAGAGGCTGCACAGTTTGAAGGCAGCAAAGACTTTACCAAAGCTTTCTTGATGCGACACCACATACCTACTGCTAGGTATCAGTCTTTCAAGAAAGAGCAGATAGAAGAAGCCAAAGAAGCACTTTATCAGTTTACTTTACCGGTAGTCGTTAAAGCAGACGGCTTAGCAGCAGGAAAAGGTGTACTAATCTGTGCATCTTATGAAGAAGCAAGAGAAGGCATTGAGTGTATTTTTGCAGATAAATTTGAAGGTGCTGGGGACTGTGTAGTCATTGAGGAATTCTTGACAGGCACAGAAGCATCACTTCTTTGTTTTGTAGATGGGAAGACTATTGTCCCAATGGAAACGGCTAGAGATTATAAACGTATTTTTGATGAGGATCAAGGGCTCAATACTGGGGGAATGGGAGGTTTTTCACCAAACCCTATTATCAGTGAGAACGTAGCAAACGTTGTAGAAGAAACAGTTCTTCGTCCGATTATTAAAGGCTTCCAAGAGGAAAACTTGGATTTCAGAGGTATTTTATTTATTGGGCTTATGATAGAAGAAGGCTTACCAAAGGTGCTTGAATTTAATGTGCGTTTTGGCGATCCTGAAACCCAAAGTGTACTACCAAGACTTGAGACAGACCTTGTGGCGATTATGAATGCATGTATCGATGGCACACTTGGTGACATAGACATTCAGTGGAGCACCCAAAAGAGTGTGACGGTAGTACTTGCAAGTAAAGGCTATCCTGAAACATCACATAAAGGGGATATCATTAAGGGGTTAGACGCATTAGATGTAAATACAGCACTTTTCCACGGTGGTACCGCAAGAAAAGGTGAAGACTTCATCACAGATGGCGGAAGAGTATTAGCACTTACACGTCTTGCGCCAACTTTAGAAGAAGCTAGAGAAGCAGTGTATAGTGAAGTTCAGAAAATACAATTTGAAGGTATGCAATACCGTACAGATATCGCAAAGACTTTATAAGAGCAATCTTATAAGGTCTTTTTTTTATCCCCACCAGACGTATATTATGGCAAATTTTACTCATAATAAGCTGTATGAAATAGGGGGTTAGTCAATGAGGTGAAAAGATGCAAGAAGTTTATATCAGACTTTATAAAACCAGCAAAATACAAGGAAAGCCCAAGGTGCTTATAAGCGATGTGGCACGGGTAAGTGGCCCGACTAAGCTTCAGGCAGCCATTGAAGGACTCTGTGTACTTCAGCCCTATGAAAGTAAGCACAAGCATTATGCAGTGAGTATTATTGATGTGATTCAAAAGATTCATGAGCAGTATCCAGACGTGACCATCCAAAGTGTAGGTGAGATGGACGGTGTGGTGGATTATAATGGCCACAAAGAAAAGCAGCAGCCTGTATGGGAATGGGTAAAGGTCGCATTAGTATGTCTCGTTGTCTTTGCAGGCACAGCGATAGCGATTATGGCGTATCAAACGGACGTTTCACTAAGGGAGACGTTTTGTACGTTATACGAAATTTTCACAGGGGAAGTGACGGATAATCCGGTGTGGATTACGGTACCCTACTCTATTGGGATGCCCCTTGGCATTCTCGTCTTCTTTAACCACATAGGAAGTAAGAAACTGACCGATGACCCAACGCCTATTGAAGTAGAGATTGATACGTATGAGAAGCAGGTAGATGATACCATTATTGATACCCTTACGGAAGCGAAAAGGGGGCAAACCCAATGAGTAGATGGTTAGGGCTAGGCGTCAGCATCTTTTTTGGTGTGAGTAGTGGCATTGTGATTGCCACAGCTATTTTGGCATTTATTACAGCCATAGGGCTTATTCCACGCTTTACGGCTAAGACGGATACAAGAACTCATTATTTAGCTATAGGAACGGCAGCAGTTTTAGGCAGCAGCGCAGGAAGTATGTGGAGCTTATTTGATTTAACAATGCCGATTCCTAAGGTGATCATCGGGGTATTTAGCTTGTTTATAGGAATGTTCATAGGATGTTTAGCTGTGGCATTAGCAGAAGTCCTTAATGTCATCCCCATAGCAAAGAATCGTATCAAGCTAAAGAAAGGCATGCATTTGATGATGCTAAGTTTTGCCATAGGGAAACTTATAGGTGCTTTATACTACTGGTTTAATCCAGGATTTATTTTTAAATAAAAGGAGTGAATGAGGATGGGTGAAATCAAACAACTTAAAAAATCTTACCAATCAACCATTGATAAGTACTCACCTAAAAATGAAGTATTAAAGAATTCTTTCAAAGCTTTTTGGGTAGGAGGAACCATATGTACCATAGGAGAAGGGTTTACGAATTTTTATATTACATTAGGGTTCTCAAGCATTGATGCAGGCACGCTCTCTACCATTACCCTTATCTTCTTAAGTGCGTTTCTCACTGCATTTAATGTGTATGATAAGATCGGTAATTACGCAGGGGCAGGGAGCATCATTCCAATCACAGGTTTTGCAAACTCCATGGTAAGTGCAGCAATGGAATACAAAAAAGAAGGCTACATCTTCGGTATGGGTGCTAAGATTTTTACAGTAGCAGGTCCGGTCATTGTATTTGGGACATTATCCAGCGTTGTGGTGGGCTTGATTTATTACTTGATTTAGATAAGGAGGAAAAACAATGGCACATGTAGGCAAACAAACCATTGTGTTTGAAAAGAAACCTAAGATTATTGCCACCTACAGTACTGTAGGACCTAAAGAAGGTCAGGGACCTTTAGGAAGTCATTTTCACCATGTATTACAAGATGAACTATTAGGTGAAAAGACTTGGGAAAAAGCAGAAGGCATGCTCATTAAGCAAACCATCCAAGGGCTTTTAGAAAAGTCAGGAAAGGAAGCCCAGGATATCAACTATATATGTTCAGGTGATTTACAAAATCAAATCAATGCCACAACCCTAGGGGTCAAAGACTTTGACATACCATTCTTCGGACTGTATGGGGCTTGCTCTACCATGGGCGAGGCGTTAAGTGTAGGAAGTTTACTGATTGGTGGAGGCTTTGCGAAGCATGTTATAGCAGGGGCTAGTAGCCATAACTGTACAGCAGAGAAACAATTCAGATACCCGCTAGAGTATGGTGGACAAAGACCTTTAACACAGCAATGGACAGTAACAGCAAGTGGGTATGTGATTTTATCAGCAACGGGCACAGGACCTTATATTGATAGCATTACCACAGGCAAAATCGTGGACTTTGATACGAAAGACGTCTTCAATATGGGTGCGGCCATGGCGCCAGCAGCGGTAGATACGATTTTGGCCCATTTAGAAGATACAGGGCAAAAACCCAGCGACTATGATGCTATTTTTACAGGAGACTTAGGCGAGTGTGGTCATGCCATAGCTTTAGAGTTAGCCAATGCATTAGGCACAGATTTAAGTGGCGTCTTAAAAGACTGTGGGTGTATGATTTATGACAACAAAGCACAAGACACCCATGCAGGTGCAAGTGGATGTGGGTGTAGTGCTTCGGTATTCAGTGGTTACTTGTATCCACAACTTACTCATAAACAACTGAAAAAAATACTGCTCGTGCCAACAGGAGCGCTTATGAGTTTATGCTCTACCCAACAAGGTGAAAGTATTACAGGGATTGCTCATGCAGTGAGCATTTGCTGTGGTTAGGAGGTATAGAGATGGAGTATATCAAAGCATTTATCGTCGGAGGTTTACTATGTGTGATTGGTCAAATATTGATGGATCGTACCAAATTGATGACCGCACGTATTATGGTTGTCTTTTTAGTGGCTGGGGCAGCCCTTACGGCAGTCGGCCTTTATCAACCTATCGTTGAGTTCGCGGGTGCAGGCGCCACAGTACCTATTATTGGCTTCGGTTATGCACTTGCCAAAGGTGCCATAGAAGAAGTGGCAAGAGAAGGTGCACTAGGGATTTTGACCGGTGGCTTGAAGGCAACAGCAGCAGGGATTACAGCAGCGTTGACTTTTGGGTTTGTGGCAGCGCTTGTATCCAATCCAAAAAGTAAATAACTTAAAAGAGCACAAATGTCTAAACTATTTAACATTTGTGCTCTTTTGTGTGAATAAGAGGCTTAATTATGCTATAATAGATTTTATAGACTTTCATGAGATGAAATGGAGGTGAGAATGTATTGCTAGAAGAGACAAAAAATAAGTATTTACGCACCGGTTACTGTGTTGCAAAATGGTTGTTTATATGTATGGTTTTTTTATCCTTAGGCAATGTGTATGAGGATGTAGTTGTTTTTGAAAGCGTATTAATTGCGCTACTAGGGATAAGTAGTTGGAATGGCTGTATTTACTATATAGCTAAAAAGGCAGAGCATTCGCCTAAGGTTCTAAAAGTCTTGAGCATTTTAGAAATTGTAGGAGACAGTCTAGCCATTACATTATTTGCTTGGTGTTATGGTAGCTATAGTGATGGATTTGAGGGTATTTTCTTTATAATGCTTATGGTATTTATATGGCTGAATTACGGGGCTACATTGATCAGTTATGTATTGATACTTTTTATATGGGTTAATCTCTTTGTGAGTTATGAAAACATCTATCAGAGTGTAAATATTTTATACACGCATAAATTATGGATTTTGATGGTTATGGGTGTATGGATAAGCTTTGTTTTTTATACAATTATCAAGGAAAAAAGTGACTTTGTAATGGAGATGCAGTGCTTAAAAGAACAGAAGGAGACATTAGAGACGCGGTTGCAACAAGCAATGACATTACGGGAGTTAGGCTGTGCCATCTATAAAAGTGAAACCATTGAAAAGGTCGTCAGTCAGAGTATTGGTTATATACATAAGTTGATTAAAAGCGATGGGATAGGGATCATTCTCTACGGGGAAAACAATGTAGAAAGTGATGCGAGATGCTATACATACTTAGAAATTAAAAAGCACAAGATGTCGGTTGAACAGGACTTGGGGTATCAGCCTTTTTATGGACAGGTACAGCTTCAGAATATTCGAAATCATAGAGCATACAAAAACTGTATTTTAAGTCATGAACCTATAAGTATCCAGAAAAATGAAGATGAAATTATCGCAAATATCTTGCCAGGAACGAAGGAAAAGTACCTCTATTTATTTAATATTATTCGTGAGGGAAAAGAATGTGGGATGGTAGTGTGTAATACCCCTATGAGACTAGATATTTCGGCGAGCACGCAGATTGATGAGATGATACAGTATGTAGCTTTGACCTTGGATAAAATCAATCAGGTAGAAAATGAAAAAGAAAAATCGATGAAAGATACACTCACCCATGTAGCGTCGAGACGTGCAGTGGAAGAAATACTTAAAAAACATCGCATCAAAGCACAGAAAGAGCAGAAAGAGATAGGGATTCTTTTTGTGGATATTGACCATTTTAAGCAGTTTAATGATACGTATGGGCACCCAGTAGGGGACTTGGTACTTAAGCAAGTTGCACAGTGTATGCAAAAGCATATGCCACATGGAGGAACCGTTGGAAGGTATGGCGGTGAAGAGTTTGTGGGCATTCTTTATGGTGAGACAGAGGAAAAAAGTTACAGAATTGCAGAAAAAATACGAGAAGAAATTGCAAATCACTCGTTGGAGGCTTATACTCAAAAGCATACAGTACTTACAGTGAGCATCGGTGTTGCTACTTATCAAGGTGATACGACAGGTATCGATGAAGTAGTGAACCGTGCCGACAAGGCGATGTACCAGGCCAAGAAAGAAAAAAATAAAGTATGTATTTACAACTTATAGAGGAGGATTAGGCAATGGAAACAAAAATTTTAGAAATACTTGAGAAGGACAGTCGTTATACAGCCAAAGATATCGCGGTTATGATTGGGGCTACAGAGGAAGAAGTAGCGGCAACGATTGCTAAACTTGAAAAAGAGCAGATTATTTGTGGGTATCAGACACTGATCAATTGGGATAAAGTAGAGAATAAAGAGATTGTAACCGCTCTTATTGAAGTAAAGGTAACACCACAAAGAGGCGAGGGCTTCGATAAGATTGCTTCTCGTATTTATCGTTTTGATGAAGTAGAAGCTGTGTACTTAATGTCTGGAGGCTTTGATTTAACCGTTATTATCGAAGGGAAGACAATGAAAGAAGTAGCACTTTTTGTAGGGCAAAAGTTAGCACCATTAGATGCTGTTTTAAGCACTGGGACACACTTTGTATTGAAACGTTACAAAGATCACGGTGTTATCTTTGAAGAGATTAAGAAAGATGAAAGGATGTTAATTTCACCATGAGAATAGAAGATATGATTGCAAAAAAAGTACTTCATATGCCACCGTCAGGCATTCGTAAGTTTTTTGATGTGGTTAATGAAATGGGCGGCGATGCGATTTCACTTGGGGTTGGCGAACCAGACTTTGATACACCTTGGCATGTAAGAGAAGAAGGTATTTACTCCCTCGAGCAAGGCAAGACGATTTACTCTGCTAATGCAGGCCTTCTCGAATTACGTCGTGAAATTTGCAAATACATGGACAGACGCTTCGGTCTTAGCTATGACCCAGTCAAGGAATGTCTGGTAACAGTAGGAGGAAGTGAAGGGATTGATTTGGTATTTAGAACCCTTCTCGAGCCAGGAGATGAGGTGCTTATCCCAGAGCCATCTTTTGTATCCTATAAGCCATGTACCACATTGGCAGGAGGGGTACCAGTACCTATTCCTACTAGAGAAGAAGATGACTTCAGATTAACACCAGAAGAGTTAGAAAAAGCTATCACACCTAAAACAAAAATACTCGTACTACCATTCCCGAATAATCCTACGGGCGCTATTATGGGAAGAGAACACTTAGAAGCTATTGCGAAGGTGCTCAGAGATAAAGATATTATCGTTTTATCTGATGAGATTTACGCAGAACTTACATATGGACAAGACCATGTATCCATCGCATCCATAGACGGCATGTACGACCGCACAGTGATTTTAAGCGGCTTCTCCAAAGCTTATGCTATGACAGGCTGGCGATTAGGCTATGCTTTAGGGCCAAAACCACTTATTGAAATGATGACTAAAGTTCATCAGTATGCTATCATGTGTGCACCAACCACAAGTCAGTATGCAGCAATTGAAGCCATGAAAAATGGCGATGAAGACGTACGTATCATGCGTGAAGCGTATGACCAAAGACGCCGCGTGATGATCGAAGGCTTCAGAGCTATGGGACTTTCTTGTTTTGAACCAAAAGGTGCATTCTATGTATTCCCTTGCATTAGTGCCACAGGGCTTAAGAGCGAGGAATTCTGTGAGAAACTTCTTTATGCACAAAAAGTAGCTGTGGTACCCGGTACAGCTTTTGGTGAGTCAGGGGAAGGCTTCGTACGTTGTTCTTATGCGTACTCAGTAGATCAAATCAAAGAAGCCTTAGGAAGAATTGAATGTTTCGTGAAAGATTACTTATAAAGACGCGAAAAAGCAGCACTGTAATTAGTGCTGCTTTTTGCATGCTGGGCAAGTGCCATAAAAATAAAGTTGTTCGTGTGAAAGGTCAAAGCCTGTAAGTTCTTCAACTTTCGCCTTGTAGCTTGGTAGTGCGTCTGGCCCTAAATCGAAAACCTTGTGGCAACAACTGCAAATGATGTGTGGATGAGAAGTTGTGGTCGCATCGTAACGATAAGAATCTTCACCTACATTAAGTTGTTGAACAAGAGATGCTTTTACGAGGGCGTCTAATGTTTTGTAAACTGTCGCAAGACTCATCGTAGGATGTGTCTCGTGTAGACTATTATAAATGGTCTCAGCACTTGGATGAGCCGTTGTGTTTGAAAGCATATGGAAAATAGCAAGTCTTTGCGGCGTAACTTTCAGATTGTGTTGGCGTAAGCACTCTGCTGTAGAAATCATATAATCACTCCTAATTAATAATAAGTATTATTCTATATTGTATGCGATAAACAAAAAAAAAACAATACTTTTAAGGAAAAAACATTTGGAAACTGCATATTTAAGTAAAAAAAATAATACATATACAATAAATAAGAAAGATTAAAGCTAAGAATGGAGGAGCGCAAGATGATGCGATTAGAAGAAGTTCTGAATTTTAATTTTGCTGAGGATATTCGAGAAGAGTGGGATTCTTATATGGAGGATGGCTATACCATTGAGGATGCGACGACGCAGCTTGTAGAGCAGTATGATGAAGTACTAGAGGCCAACGAAAAGGTGCTCTTTTATATGACGATGGGGCTTATTCAGGTGGAACTAGAGTGGATGGATAGCCGTATTAAAGAAGAGGTTAGTGAGATCTTAAAGACAAAGGAAATGGATGGGCTTTTAGAAGATACGAAAGAGTGCAAGCGTATGCTACAGCTCTTAAAGAAAAGGTGCAGATAAAAAATCTGCACCTTTCCTTTGGTAAATGACTAAAGGGGTGTCTTAAGTAAGGTAAAACGAAGTTTTTTTACTTCTGAGACAAAGGTCTGTGCATTGTCAGCACGGAAAAGTGGTGGTAAAGATGGTGGCGTGGTAAACTGTGAAAAAAGTGTGTCATAATAATGATGAATGAGTTTTTTGTTAGCGGTGGCATAAGAGTGAGAAGCAGGTAACTTACGAAGGGTTTTAGTGTAGGCTTTGCGGCTATGAACAAGGGTTTGCTTTTTTTGAGATTTAGAAGTGGTAAAAGAAGTAGATGGCATATAATAAGTAAAGATTTGAGAGTCTAGAAGTGAGGACGCATGTGGGTTGTTAGAAAAGATAAAAAGAAAGGATCCAGTAGCCTGAAGAATGCCTTGTAAAGCATCGGAGTCATTGGGATGTTTTATGTAGTAGAGGTATTTTTCAAGGACATTTAGGTAGCTGTGAGTCAAAAAATTAGCTAATAAATCACACGGTATATGAGAAGTGTCTGGTATCATAAAGATTCACCTCCTGGTGAGTTGGATAAAATAATTACTTCTATTTTACAATATATGTGAAAGTGCCACAAGCAATACTACAAATAAATTTCTTTATAAATGTACAACCTAAAGAAAGATAAAGATTGAAAAATAATGAGGTTTTGTATATGATAGTAATGTTAAACAAAAGTTTATGTAGGAGGACTACCTAATGAGAAAAAAAGTGTTGGTACCTGTACTTAGTATCCTAGTTGTTCTGGGTGTCGTAATGGGTATCAAAGCGTGGCACGTCTATCAGACAACAGAAGTCATAGAGGATAAGGCATACACATTAAGTGCTTTTGATGCGGCGGCCATTACGCGTATTGAAATAAGAGATGACAAAACATCTAAATATAAAAAAGAGCAAGGTGTTTGGCATAATGAAGCTTACCCAGAGTTAGCATACGATCAACAAGTCATGCAAAAACTCACAGAGGAGTTAGGTGCAGTCGTTGCCAATCAAACCATACGTAACGTGCAAGATTTAGGTCAGTATGGGATGAATGAATATGCCCGTCTTGTAACGGTTTATAATGCTGCAGATGAAAAGCAGGAGCTTGTGATCGGGAAGCATACATCAGATAAGATGAGTTATTATGTATGGGATCCAGAAAAAGAAGTGCTCGGCATGGTACAGGCAGAAAGCATCCAGCGCCTTACAAGTGCGGTAGGCACATGGATCCAGCAGACCGTTACGTTACCTAAGTGGGAAGACGTGAAGCATGTAGTGGTAAGTACGGCTAAAGAAAGTGTGCTTGATGTGGCAAAAGAAGGTGACAGCTGGCGCATCCAACAAGAGAACGCTAAAGGCTATGAAGTGAAGGCAGAAGCCGTAAAGGCGTACGTGGAAGAAGTAGCTACCCTTACCAAGCAAAGCTTTGCAGGTGGACTAGCAAACAATGAAGCAAAATACGGCTTTGATGAAATGACATTAGTCATTACCATTAATGATGAGTGGATACTTCGCTTTGGAAAACACCAAGACAATAAAGTATACTTTATGGTTGGTGATGAAGACCTCGTGTACGAAGGGGATGCACAGATTATTAAAAAAATTCAGCAACCTAAAGCTTTTGAATGGCTTACAGGAAGCATTCCAGTGCCACCAGTAGAACTATTACAAAAAATTGAGATGACGTATCAAGGTAAGACTGTGAGTGTTGTCTTAGAAGAAACATTAACAGAACAACAACAAACATTTGTGGAGCAAGTGATGAATCTTCAGATTCATGCACCTCTTGCACAAGCAAACTTAGAAAATATGAGTCCAAGAGAAGCAGAGATGACTATTAAGTATCTAAAAAAAGATGGAACAGAAAGTGTACTAGAAATGATACCTTATGACCCGAGCTTTTATTTACTACGTCAAGAAGGCTATGTTAACTTCTCCGTGGCAAAGCAGCCACTTGTGGATGGTATGAAGTTAATAGAAGAGGGTATCCATTAGGATACCCTCTTCTATTTAGGCGCATTAAGCCTGAGGCGTTGGAAAAAGTGTTTGAATGAGCTTTTCATAAAGGGCATCGATGCCCTCGAAGTTAATGGCATTGATGTAGTACTCTTCTAAGACATCATGTAATTTCTTTTCCTGAGCGAGGCAGTTAACACCGCGGTCAATGAGTTCGTTGAAAAGTTTTTTGTCTCGCTCAAGGTCCATATCGATGCCGCGAAGTGCCGTGCTATCAAGGGCAGTAGTAAGGTCATAAATATGAGTTGGGAAAACTTTTGGTTTATGAAGACTATTGCTGACTGTGATGACTGTATCGAGGGATGGAATGAGAATGTCTTCGATTTTTTCTGGATCCAAGGGTGAGTGGAAACATTCGATATCAAGCCCAAAACGAATGGCCGAATCAGCAAGACGACTCATTAAAGCTTTTGAATTACAGCCCCATGTTTCTTTGATGAAATACACGTTCTTGGTATCAGCAATGATGGTGTGGAGGTAGTCAATGATACCGTCACAACTAATGCTGGTACTAAAAAGATGCCTAGCAGCACCTAAGGTAGATTGAAGAGCGAGTTTACCAAAGAGTTCTTCATAAATTTGATTTTCGATAGTGACTTTGGTAGTGGTATTAATACAGCCTGATTCGGAAAAGACATAACTGTCATAAATGGATTTAGCAGCAGCGAGATAAAAATACGTTTTTTTGAAAAGGTTACTAATTTTTTTGCTACAGTCCATAATGTCTTGCTTGGAAGGAATGAGCTTATCTTCATCCCAGAACTCACCGAAATTCAAGATGGAATCCACAGCGCCAGGATGGATAGGATCCACAGTGTGTGGAGAGGTACCATCTAGAAAAGCAACTTGAAGTGCAGGGATGACGAGACCATCTAGAGAATGAGGGTCAGAAGAACAGTGGTGGTATTCCACATTGTAGCCTTGTGCGATGGCGTAGGTGCCTAGACGCTTCATAAATGAAGATTTACCTGTGCCGGGGCCACCTTTAATGATGTAGAGGTGTGATGCGATGTTTTGTGGCAAGATATGTGGGAAAAATGAGTAGAAGCCTTGAGGTGTATTGCTTCCAGGGAACACATGCTTAATAAGACCGGAATTCATAAAACTCCCCCTTTATTTAAATCATTTACTTTATATTGTATGTGGGAGCAAAAAAAATATGTGAGGAGTTCATAAGATGCATTATGTGTACATAGTAGTTTGTAAAGATGAAACTTATTATACAGGTTATACAATAGACATAGAAAAGCGCTTGAAGGTACATAATGAGGGTAAAGGTGCAAAATACACAAAAATGAGATGCCCCGTAACCTTAGTTTACAAAGAGTGCTTTCCTACTAAAAGTGAGGCTTTAAAAAGAGAGTATGCCATAAAACAACTGACGAGAAAACAAAAAGAAGCATTGATTCAAAGTATGCCTATAAATGAAGAAATTCAATAATCAGAAGGGATGATTGAGATGGAGCATAAATGGAAGGAATATGTGAAAATTGTATTAGGATCATTAGCAGTAGCCGTAGGGATTTATTATTTTTGGGCGCCTGCACAATTAGCGGCAGGTGGCATTAGTGGTTTGGCCATTGTCGTTCAATCTTTTATGACCAAAGTGCCTATAAGTATGATTGTACTGGGGTTAGATGTGATTATGTTTATCATTGGATTTGTGATGTTAGGTGCACATTTTGGTGTGAAAAGCATTATTTCTAGTCTTTCCATTGCGGGCTGTATGCGGGTGTTTGAGTGGGTGACGCCAGAAGTTGCTCCTTTAAGTAGTGACTTATTGGTGGTACTTATCTTTGGTGCACTTTTTATATCCTTTGGGCAAGCCCTTATTTTCAGGCAAGAGGCATCCTCAGGGGGAACGGATATTGTGGCGAAGATTATCAGTAAGTTTACCCATTTACCGATAGCGTGGAGTTTACTGATAGCAGACCTTGTGGTGGTCATCCTTGCTACGGGAACTTTTGGGATAGAGAAAGGACTTTATGCTGCTTTAGGGGTTATCTTAACAACGATGATGATTGACTTCTTTATATCGGGCTTAAGCGTGGAAAAATATGTGGTCATCATTCCAAGTAGTCAAGAGAAGACGAAGTTATTTAATGACTATATCTTATATACGTTAGAACGCGGTGCCACTATTTATGATGCTTGTGGGGCCTTCAGCAAAGAGAAAAAGCAAGTGATTGCGACGGTGGTAGACCGAAGACAGTTTATCTTGATCAAGCAATATGTACAGCAGATAGACCCAAGTGCCTTTGTGACGGTACAGAATCTTCATGAAGTAGTAGGTGAGGGATTTAAACTTAAAAACTAAAGAAAAGAGGCAGATGAATGGTAGTATTAGGTAATGATTGGGATAGTTATTTAGAGGACGAATTTAAAAAGCCGTATTATTTGGCATTAAGAGCATTTTTGAAAGAAGAATACGCCGAGCATACGGTATATCCACCTAAGGAGGATATCTTTAACGCCTTGCGAACGACGAGTTATGCGGATACAAAGGTAGTGATATTAGGCCAGGACCCTTATCATGGACCAGGGCAAGCACATGGCATGTCATTTTCCGTAAGACCAGGGATTAAAACGCCACCGTCATTACAAAATATGTATAAAGAATTGGAAATGAGCCTTGGGTGCTTTATCCCTAATAATGGGTATTTAGTGCCTTGGGCAGAACAAGGGGTATTGCTACTGAATACTGTCTTAACCGTAAGGGCACATAAGGCGGGCTCCCATCAAAAGAAAGGGTGGGAGATGTTGACAGACCGCATCATTTCGTTACTCAATGAAAAAGAAGAGCCTGTGATCTTTTTACTATGGGGAAGCCCAGCGAAAAAGAAAGAAGCTCTTCTGACAAATCCAAAGCATATTGTATTGTCTACGGTACACCCTAGTCCCCTTTCAGCTTATCGAGGCTTTCTAGGGTGTGATCATTTCAAAAAAGTAAATGAACTTTTAGTAGAACAAGGTAAGGTGCCTATTAAGTGGCAGATTCCTAACCTTTAGTGCGTCTTAAGGTAATTCTTTTTTAAAGCGATGTCCACGTGAAGTGAATTGTAGAAAAAATCTTGTATAAAATGAAGATTATCTTCGCGGGAGGTAGGATTTGCAATAATGGTCTTTTGGATAATGAGGATAAGGGACTTAGCTAAGTAATCATCGATCATATCTTGATTGCAAGAAAAGCTTTTCTTCTCGAAAGGTTGAAAAAGTTTAACTACCCTTGAAAAAAGAAGATCAAAAAGTTCTAGCATCTCATCATCAGATTCTAGACCAGATAAGATTTTATAAATATGTTTAACCATGCCACGACGTTGTACTGAATCATCATATAAAACTTCTATACTATGAGATAACTTTTCTTCAGGTAAGGCATACGTTTGGTAGACTTCATCTAAGGAAATGGCAGTAACATGCCATGTTTTGCGAAGGATATGGATGAAAAGCTGTCTTTTATTAGGATAATAATTATATAAAGTCCCTACTGCAATATGACAGTTTTTAGCAATCATTTTCATATCCACTTGGTTATAGTCGTATGCGTTAAAGAGCGCCAGTGCACTCGCTTCGATACGCTCATCAATATCAGGTATAATTTTAGGCATTTGCATACTCCTTTCATTTATTTATTATAGCAGAAAAAAGGGGAATATATTAGTTTTTTTGTGTAAGATTTGCTATAATAAAGCTATGAGAGATGAATTATTTGCATTATCTAAAATTAAGACTTACAGAAATATGCCAGATTTGGTAGCTGAGGCATTAAAAGAAGCCATTGTGCGTGGTGAATTCAAGGGGGGAGTACAGCTTAAGCAAGATGAGATCGCAAAGCAATTCGAAGTAAGCTTGATTCCAGTAAGAGAAGCTTTGATTCAGCTAGAAGGGATGCAACTTGTCAAGTGTATACGAAACAAAGGGGCATTGGTGACGGAGCTTAGTTTACAAGAGATGAAAGCGTTGTTTGAAGTACGGAAGGTGATGGAAGTAGGCAGTGTGATGCTTATTTATAGACCGCCACAGGAAAAACTAGAAAAGATGGAACTCCTTGTCCATAAGATGGAGCAAACAGAAGACTTTTTTATTTTTAGTAGGTACAACAGGCTTTTTTACTTATTGCTTTGTGAGATGGCAGGTAATGTGGAGCTTAATGCCATTTATGAAAAGATGTTTGTAAGAGTAGAAAGATATTTGAATTATATCTTTTATACTATTCCAGAATTAAGAAATGATAAATCTCATTACAAGCACATTTTGGAACTTTTAAAGCAAGGGAAAAAGACAGAACTTTCACAGCTTATCCAAGAACGTAGTGAAATAATTCAACAAGTTTTTTCGGATTATCTAGAAACACACTACGGAAATATAGAAAAACTAGATTGGAATAAAATTTTGCCTTTTGAGTAAATTGCAAGATTTGTATTGAAAAAAATCATTTATTTAAGTATAATGCTTAAATAAATGATTTTTTTATTGCTAACCGGGGGTGAATGTATGAAACTTACAATTCCAAAGGGCTATACATCTTGTCTAGACCTTAGAGAAACAGAAGTAGCTATTAAAAAGCTTAAAGATTATTTTGAAAGTGCTTTAGCCTATGAACTTTACTTAACACGTGTATCGGCACCACTTTTTGTCAAACCAGAGACAGGGCTTAATGATAATTTGAATGGGACAGAACGTGCAGTGGCTTTTGATGTAAGTGATGATGGGGGAGCAGTGGTGGAAATTGTACACTCCCTAGCAAAGTGGAAGCGTATGGCATTGGCACGTTATGGTTTTCAGGTGGACGAAGGTCTTTATACAGATATGAATGCTATTCGTCGTGACGAAGAACTGGATAATCTCCATTCAATCTATGTGGATCAGTGGGACTGGGAAAAGGTAATCACAAAAGAAATGCGTACAGAAGCGTACTTAAAAGAGACGGTAAGTAAGATTTACAATGCCTTTTTAAAGACAGAGAATTATATTATTCATGAGTACCCTGCCCTTGAGAAATGGTTGCCAGATGAGATTACTTTTATTACTACTGAAGAACTTTTAGCGCGTTATCCAAATATGACAGGAAAAGAAAGAGAAAATGCCATCTGTAAAGAAATGAAAGCAGTCTTCATTATGAAGATAGGGGATGTGCTTAGCAATGGTGAAAGACATGATGGTCGTGCACCTGACTATGATGATTGGGCTTTAAATGGGGATATTATGTTTTGGAATCCACTCCTTGAGCAAGGCTTTGAACTTTCATCTATGGGAATCCGCGTGGATGAAGAAGCATTGCTAGCACAGCTTGAGAAAGCAGGATGTAAAGAAAGAAGTGAACTTGTATTCCATCAGCTCTTACTAAAAGGTCAGCTTCCTTATACAGTGGGTGGCGGTATCGGCCAATCTCGTATCTGTATGTTTTTCTTGCATAAAGCACATATTGGTGAAGTGCAAGCATCTTTGTGGCAAGATGAGATGATCGAAGCTTGTGAAAAAGCAGGGATTTCTTTGCTATAAAGTATAAAAGGAAAAAAAATGTCCAAACTAAGCGGAGTATATGATGCTTAGGAGGCGACTATGGGACAAATTGTTGCACTTGTATCAGGGCTTTTGATGAGTATACAAGGCGTATTTAATACACGGGTTCAAGAAAAAGCAGGGACATGGTTTACCAATGCCATTGTGCATGGGGTAGGGCTTGTGACCAGTTTGATTGTACTGATGTTTGTGAGAGACGCAAGTCTCGAAGGGCTACGCCAAGTGAATAAATGGTATTTGCTAGGTGGGGTACTAGGTGCAGGGATTGTGTATACAGTCATTGTATCCATTACCAAACTAGGTCCGGCACAAGCGACTATGCTTATATTGATTGCTCAGATGATCGGGTCTTATCTAATTGAAGTTTTTGGGCTTTTTGGAACTGAAAAAGCTAGCTTTAGTTGGATGAAGATTATAAGTATTGGTATTATTATCATAGGGATTATCTTATTTAAATGGAAAAAATAAATCTAGGCGATGTCGCCTAGATTTATTTTTTTTATGTATTTACTTGAAGTGGAGTGTCTCTGCGATTTTTCCTGCTGTAAGCTTGAGGATGCGTTGATTAGAGGAACCGATGTAGCGCAGGGTATCGGTATGCAGAGAAGCCACATAGGGGCCATCTACCAAGACATCAATGAGTGGCAGTAGCTTCGCGAAACTAGGATTTTTCTGGAGGGCTTCGTAAGTATAGCCGGTATAGACCCATACCGAAAGGTGAAGTGACTTTAAGTGGGTAAGAAGGGTATACACTGCATCTGCTTGTTCGAAAGGGTCCCCACCAGATAAGGTGACACCGTCTATAAGGGGTAGGTTTTTCTTGATACGACTAAGTAGGGTATCAAGTGGTAAGACTTCACCGTAGTCAAAGGCTTGGGTTTCGGGATTGTGGCATCCAGGGCATCGGTGACGACAGCCAGAAAGAAAAAGGGTGGTGCGAAAGCCTTCGCCATTGACGGTGGAATGATCTAAAAAACCTGCCACTTGTAAAGAGGGCATCATACAGAATAGGTGTGATGATGGTTGCCGTCATGGCAGAGACGATCATCACGCTCACTTGCTTTGCCACTACCAAAGCGTTCATCAAGGCTGAGATAGCCGGTGACACGGCTAATGCCTTGGATAGACATACTGCCACAAGCGGGACAAGCCTTCACGGAATCATTGATGGTTTCCCCACAGTCTTTACAGTAGCGAAGATGGAAGTTGATACCCATATAGCTGATGTTTGACTGAGTATAAGCATACGTAATGATCTTTTCGATGGTTTCTGGTGTAGGATACCCATCTACTTCAATATAGCTGATATGGCCTGCGTTACAAAGCTTGTGGAAGTCTGCTTCGATTTGAATTTTATCAATGATAGAAATAGGGAAAGATACAGGCAAGTGGAAGCTGTTGGTGTAGTAGTCTTTATCTGTAACGCCAGGAATGCTACCAAAGCGGGCACGGTCTTGGGCGATGAATTTACCACTAAGGCCTTCAGCAGGTGTGGCATAGCAACTCCAGTTGAGTTGTGTATCCTCAGTTGTTTTGTCTAAGAAGTCGCGTATACGGCCTATGATGCGGTAGCCAAGTTCACGGGCTTCGTCGCTTTCGCCGTGATGTGCACCTACGAGAGCGGTAAGGGTTTCTGCAAGACCGATAAAGCCGATGGACCACGTACCATTTTTAAGGATAGGTTCGATAGAATCATCTGGTGTGAGACCTTCAGAGCCTAGCATCAAGCCTTGACCAGCTACAAAAGGTAGGTCTTTGACTTTGAGGCGTTTTAAAACCTTGTAGCGATGAAGGAGGGATTCTTTTGCCCAGTGAAGACGTTCATCCAGAAGTACCCAGAAGCGGTCTAAGTCTTGCTCAGCTAGAATACCAATACGTGGCAGGTTGAGTGTCGTCGGTGCATTGTTACCACGGCGGTTTGGCCCTTCAGGCCCATTGATGTTTGCACACACATAGGTACGACAGCCCATGGTTGCAGGTAAGATGCCTTTGTTGTAGTACTGTAAATTAAAGTCTGCATCTAAGTTCATAAAGGTTGGATTCATACGTGAAGAAGCCACACGGCAAGCAAGCTTGAAGAGGTGGTAGTATGGATCCGTTTTTTCTCTGTTAACCCCCGATTTGACGCGGAAGATAATATTTGGGAAGATAGGTTGCTCGGCTTTGCCTAAGCCTTTCTCATATTCTAATAAGAAAATTTCACACACAAGCGCGGCATCTTTGGTCGTTGGGACACCGATGTTGAGACTGCTAAAGGGAACTTGTGAACCTGCGCGAGAATGCATGGTGTTTAAGTTGTATACAATGCCTTGCATGGCTTGATGGACACGAAGTTTGAGTTTTTCTTCTATAAATGTTTGGAAAGCCTGTGGGTCCATCACTTGTGTAAGTGGTGCATATTCGGTTTCAATTTCACTACGGGTATAGCCTACATAAGGTGCCATATCATTATCGAAGTTGACATGAGATTGCCCCCCAAACATATCGTTTTGAGAAGATTGAAGGAGTATGCAGCTAAGTTCGGCAGCAGACTCGATACGTTTTGGTTTTTTGATGGTACCATAGCCGGTGTTAAACCCTTGTTCAAAAACCATGCCTGTATCAATATGTAGACAGTTGGTCGTAAGGTTATAGCTGTCTAAATCATGATAATAAAGGTCCCCTAATTCATGGTGTTTGGCAAGGTGCTTTGGCATAATAGAAAGATTGTGCCATTTATTTGTCTCGCTGGCAATGCGTAAAAGCTTTGAAGAAAAGTTATTGCCAACGTTTGCATTATCTCGATCTGTCTCAATGCCAATAGCATGGACCGTATCCATCAACTCAGATTTTAAGTCGCGGATGCGGGTACGTTCCTTGCGGTAATTGGCATAAGTATATTTCATATCCGATAAGTCAAGCTCCACTAAAGTCTGCTCGATAAGGTCTTGTATCGCTTCCACGCTGATTTCATATAAGGCATTCGCTTGTATACGCTTTTCCACTTCTTCGGTTACACGTGTGATATCCAACTGTAAATGAAGGTCTTTAGCGGATTTTAAAAGTGCGTGATGAATTTTTTCGGATTGATAGGTTACTTTGCGCCCATCCCTTTTAATGACATAGTATTCCATAGTAATCCCCCTGATTTAAAAGTTTGCAAAAAAGAAGTGCACATACAATATCTATTCATGTGCAACGCTATATATACTATATATTGCATAAGTTGAAAAAACAATACAGTCTATTAAGAAAAATTTGTCAATGGATTTTGGAAAAATAGATGCTGATTTTTTGCATAAAAAAACAAAAAAAATTTAGCGAAAAATCACTAAGGTTAGGGTGGTAGGCTATTGAAAACCATGAGAAATAGGGTAAAATAGAGAAGAGAAACAAGAAGGAGCTAGACTTATGAATAAATATGTTGTAGTAGATATTGAAACCACAGGAACCAAGCCACTAGAAAGCGACATTATCGAAATAGGTGCGGTTTTTATAGAGAATAACCAAGTAAAGAAAACCTTTAATCAACTAATCTATACGCCACAAGTGATTACGGAATATATCACTTCCATTACAGGCATTGATAATGCGATGCTTGAAGATGCGCCGACTATTGAAGAAGTGATGCCTGCCTTTGTGGCATTTTGTGAAGATGTCCCCCTTGTAGGACATAATGTTATTGTATTTGATTATCGTATGCTAAAAGTAAAGGCAACGAAGGTAGGCCTCAAGTTTGAAAAAGAAGCAGTGGATACACTGATCCTTGCGCGTAAGTTTTTGCAGGATTTACCGAGTCGTAAGTTGGGGGATTTATGTGGGTATTATGACATTACATTGACCAATGCACATAGGGCTTATGATGACGCTTATGCGACGTATGAGCTTTTTAGAAAACTAGAAGATGCTTTTTATAAACAATGTCCAGAGGCTTTCGTACCAGAGCGTATTGAGTGGGATATGCCTAAACTTGTGCCTATTACACCAAAACAAAAAAAGTACCTATTAAATCTGTGTGAAATGCATAAAATAGAATTAGAAAAACCAATAGATACCTATACCAAGTCAGAGGCTAGTAAGTGGATTGATGGCATTATAAGGGAGTATGGTAAGCGATAGGAGGTTAGTATGAATCTACTAGAAACCTATGTTTATGGAAAAGATGATAAGAAAATTTTTATTAGAAAAGATATTCCGTCACAAGCAAAAGTCATTATTGTCATTGCCCATGGTTATATGGAGCATTCAGGAAGATACGTTGACTTTGCAGGTAAGCTTGTACAACACCAGATGGGGGTTTGCCTTATAGACCATAGAGGTAATGGACGGTCTGAAGGTCCAGAAGGGGATATCGAGGATTTTTTTGATTTTGTGGAAGACATGAAGTGCATCGTGGATTATTTAAAGCCCTACGGCAAGGCGATTGTCACTTTTGGGCATTCGATGGGAGGACTCATTACTTTCCTTTATGGAATGAAGTATCCAGACACCATTACAGGTCAGATTTTCTCTGCACCTGCTTTAGGGGTACCTACGGGGTGTAAAAACCTTCCTAGTGTTTTTTATGAAAGCATGGGAAGTCTGATGGGGGATGTGAAGATTCACCGAGGCGGTGAAAGTATTGCAACCCGTAATGAAATGTATATGAAGGCCTTTAAAAAAGATGCAGAGACCAACTCTTACGCCACACTAAGATTCATGGATCAGTTTTTAAGAGTAGGCATTCTTTATGCGAGGGAGCATGTAGCAGAGTATACGAAATCCTGTCTTTTCTTAATGGGCGATAAGGACTTTGTGATTCCTATTTCTAGAAATAGAGATATGCTTAAAAAAATGGTATGTGAAGATAAAACAATCATTGAATACCCAGGGTGTATGCATGATTTGCTACATGATTTAGATGAAGAAGTGGCCAAAATCACCCAAGATATTTTAGGATGGTTAGATGAGCATCTGAAAAACCTTAATAATTACACCCACTGACACATAAAATAAAAAGAATACTTTTACTAAAGCTCAATATCTTAATGGATAGTGAGCTTTTTTGTTTGGGAATAAAGAAAGAAGGTCCGCTGAGTGAAAGAATATGAGCAAATAAAAAATTATTTGGTAGATGCATTGATTGATTATGACGAGTATTCAAAACGTTTTCCTAACTTAATATTTGATTCAATCTCATCACGTACGTCTATTTTATCTGTACCACCAGAGGGAGAAGGGGAATTCCAAACTTTCAAACAAGAGATACAATCTATTTTTATGCCTACTTTATATGGACTTAATGTGGAAAGTGGGTTAGTGGCAAGTAATATTACTTATTTTCATAATTATCCTTATGGCCAATTAAGAGGAGAAGGGATTTTAATAGGGGTTATTGATACGGGAATTGAGTATACCAATCCTTTGTTTCAGTATGAAGATCAGACAACACGTATTGTTACATTGTGGGATCAAACCATACAAGGAGAAGGTACCCCTAATTTTAAATACGGAACAGCCTATACAGAAGAGCAGCTTAATGAAGCGCTTAAAGCCCCTGATCCATACAGTGTGGTACCTAGCAAAGATGAGATTGGGCATGGGACGTTTTTGGCAGGTGTGATGGCAGGAAATGATCGGTCGGGAGAAGAGGCGTACATAGGTGGGGCACCAGAGGCAATGTTAGCAGTGGTTAAACTAAGGCCAGCAAAGCAGTATTTGCGGGAGTATTACTTGATAGAACCAGATGCTATCGCGTACCAAGATACAGATTATTTAGCAGCACTAAAATACCTTATCGACATTGCTAGAAAGCTTAGAAAGCCAATGGCTATTTGCACGAGCATTGGTGGTAATGAGGGGGGACACAATGGAAGTAGTGTGGTGGAACGTTACCTTAATGAGGTTTCATCTTATGAAGATTTGGTGTTTGTGTTATCGGCAGGGAATGAAGCCAATCAAGGGCATCATTATAAAAATACGATTAAGGAAGGGGAGAGTCAAAGTTTTGAGGTAAATGTGGCAGAGAAGGAAACAGGTGTCTTTATTAACATATGGATTAACCGGCCTGATATTTTGACACTTTCTTTTTCAACGCCCTTAGGAAGTAATATAGATAAAATACCCATAGATATCGGGAACGAGCATACTTTTAAATTTCCATTAGAACCAACCCGTATCACAGTAACGTATACACAGTTTGATATTGGGACAGGAGATCAGCTTATCACCATTCGTTTAGCAACACCTACACCGGGGATTTGGCAGTTTACGGTGTATGGGGAAAAGGTGGTGGATGGGGAGTATAATGCATGGCTGCCAAGAGAAGGTTTTATCCTTAATAATACACGTTTTCTAAAGCCGGAAGCTTTCACAACAGTATGTATTCCGGCTACGTCAGAGGCAGTTATCGTAGTAGGGGCGTATAACAATGCAGACAATAGTGTCTATGCAGCATCAGGAAGGGGACCTACAAGAAATATGACCATACGGCCGGATCTTATTGCACCGGGGGTAAATGTCACAGGACCGAATCTTTCAGGAGGCTATACAAAGGCGACGGGCACGAGTATCTCAGCAGCCATTACCACATCAGCATGTGCGCTTTTATTAGAATGGGCAGTACTGGAGGGGAATCTAAAAGCAATCAATACGCGGGTTGCTAAGACACTACTTATAAGAGGTGCAACCCGAAGTCCCACACAGACTTATCCAAATAACGTCACTGGCTATGGCATGCTCAATTTGAAGAATAGTATTTTAGAAGTGTAGGAGGTGATGAGATGGACTTAAGTAAATTAAGTGGCTTACTACAAATGACTTTGCTCTATCCACGACTGATTTCCGATGATGTTTTTAAAAACTTAACAGGCCAAGATAAATCAGCCCAGGCATGGTATTTGATTGTAAGGTATTATGAGGATTTAGAAGTGCTTAAAGAGAAATATAACTTACAGATTTATCCCATCAATGGAAGTTTTGCCTATGTACAAGTGAACCGTAATCAAATAGAAGCTTTAAGTCAGGAAAGTAATGTGATTTACTTGGAACTGCCTCCGTTGGTAGAATACGTGCTAGATGCCAGTTTTAATGCCATTTGTATGAATGAGCGGGTTTATACTCCACAAGGGTTTAATGTGCAAGGAGAAGGTGTGCTTATAGGTGTTGTGGACTCAGGGATTGACTATTTTCATCAGGATTTTCGTAATGAAGATGGGACCACAAGAATTGTCTCTTTATGGGATCAATCCCAAGGTGAGATGGTGGACGGAAAATATGGTGTCGTTTATACCAGAGAAGCAATCAATCAGGCGTTAAAAGCTGAAACAAAAAGTGAAAGTTTAAAAGAAGTACCCAGTACTGATGTGCTAGGGCATGGAACGGCTGTAGCAGGTATTGCGGCTGGAAATGGCAAGGCACTGAATGGAAGGTATAAGGGCATGGCACCTAAAAGTGAGCTGATTGTAGTGAAGGCTGGAAGACAAGAAGTAACGACTGATGGTCAGAACCGAGGGCCTAATATAGGAGAAGTGATGATGGGCATTCAGTATATTTTGGAGGAAGCCGTTAGACTTAGAAAACCAGTCAGTATTGTCATTGGGTATGGCCTCAATGAAGGCTTGCATGATGGGCAAAATGCGCTAGAAGTGTATATATCCCAATCGCTTATCGGGTGGAAAGCAAATTTATCTGTGGGTGCGGGGAATTTAGCTAATAAAGAAAGTCATACAAGTGGCGTGCTTAAAAAAGGAGAGAGACAGGCAAAAGATGTATTTGTTGATAGTGAGCAGCCGTATTATTTTTTTACGGTGGTTTATGGTATTGAAGATACAATAGGAATAGAAGTGAAGGCCCCTAGTGGGGAAAGTACAGGTCGAATTGATATACGACAAACCAATAGTAGTGCACAAATAGGTGGCAATAGCATTTTGATTAATTATATTGGGCCTAATAGTGTTTCTAACTTGCATCAAATCAATGTATTAATTGATAAGTTTGAAAGTGATGAAGTGGCTACGGGTATTTGGGAAATTATCTTATATGGTGAAGAGATTGTGGTGGGGCAATACAATATATGGGGTACATCCCTTAATCCTATTCAACGCCTCACCAGGTTTTTGGACCCGGACCCTTTACAAACCCTGACGATACCGGGAACCACCCAGTTCGCTACAACGGTAGGAGCATTCAACGGTTTGACCAATCAAAGTGCACCTTTCAGTGGAAGAGGATATACTTTGGGGAACTTAGTGAAGCCTGACTTAGTAGCGCCTGGGGTTGGTGTGATTGCCCCTACAAGTCTAAGGAACAATGGTTATGCCACAGTTTCAGGGACCAGTGTAGCAGCAGCTTTTATGGCAGGGGCCTATGCCTTGATGATGGATTATGGCAGACAGAAAAAGCCAGATGCCTACCTATATGGTGAAGCACTTAAAGCATTTGCTATCAAAACAGCCTTAAGACCGATACAAAATCAGCCGTATCCTAATAAAACATGGGGTTATGGCATATTGTGTGTAGAAAAAGCACTGGAAGCTTTAAAACAGCAATATAGCTAGAGAAGGAGAGGTGGCGTATGGATCCGAAAACAGACGCGAAGCTCAATATAGAGCTTGCCATTGTGGCAAACAATGAAGCATCCTTACTACCAGATAGAGAGCAGCAAGTCATTGTGAAATACAATGGAGATATCGAAAAGATTGTAGCTAAGGAAGGTGGCATCACACAAATCATCAGTGAGAAATATGCAGCGGTGCGTATTCCTTTTGATAAGGTGAAGAATTTGCTCACCTATACAGAAGTGGAATACATGGAAGCACCTAAAAGTTTTGTATACAATGTAGCAGAAAGTATGAAAGCTGCATGTATTCGTTCTGTGCAGGCACAAAATAGCTATGGTCTTACAGGAAAAGGTGTACTTTTAGGTATTGTGGATTCCGGAATCTTATATCAGCATCCGGATTTTCGTAATGCCGATGGCACTACACGGATTGCATACTTATGGGATCAAGGGATTCAGGGGAAACCGCCGCTAGGGTTTAATGAGGGGACGGAGTACACAAGTGAGGAAATCAATGAAGCTTTGCGGCAGCCCACTAGAAGTGAGCAATTTGCCATCGTACCTAGTGAAGATAGTGTGGGCCATGGAAGTCACGTGGCGGGCATTGCAGGCGGGAATGGGCGAGGATCTAGAGGTCGGAATGTAGGGGCAGCACCAGAAGCCACCTTTGTCATTGTAAAGCTGGCAAGTCCTGGTAAGTCGGAAATTGTACGGACAGTGGACATTATGCTAGGGGCTAAATACGTGGTGGAAAAAGCCAGAGAACTAGGAATGCCCATAGCTGTGAATATAAGTTTAGGGATGAATGAAGGGTCCCATGATGGGAAGTCTTTGATTGAACAATATCTAGATGATTTATCCCAGGTTTGGAAAACCAATATTGTGGTGGGAGCGGGTAATGAAGGGGCAGCAAGAGGGCATTTTCAAGGGAAAGTAACGGCTGAAAGCCCCAGTGTCTTTGAGGTGAATATAGGGCCAAATAAAAAAGAATATCATTTTTCTGTGTGGCAAAGCTTTATAGACCTTTTATCTTTTGAAATTGTAGCACCCAATGGTGCTAAGACGCCGAGAATTTACTACAATCAACCAGCCAGCCGGTACGTCTTAGGAGATACCATTGTTTATGTGAGCTTTGCTGGGCCATCACCTCTTAATGGGGACATTGAGTTTGCAGTGTATCTACTAGGAGAAGGTGGGAAGTCGATTAATGAAGGCGTATGGCAAGGGCGCGTTTATGGTGACAGTGTGGTAAATGGGCAGTACAATGTATGGGGAGAAACGTCGGAACAATCAGGGGATACGACATTTTTTGTGCAAGCGACGCCACAAGTTACAGTGACGACGCCATCTACTGCATCCAATGTGATCACAGTAGGGGCATATAATGCCATCACCAATCAAATAGCGGGATTTAGTGGGCAAGGCTATACACGGACCAATCAAAGTATCAAGCCGGACTTGGTGGCACCAGGAGTGGATATCTTGGCAGTGAGTAATACTGGAGGGTACCGTGCACTAAGTGGTACCAGTATGGCAACTCCTCATGTGACAGGAGCTGTGGCGTTGATGATGCAGTGGGGGATTGTAGAAGGTAGGAATGCTTTCTTGTACGGAGAGTATGTACGGACTTACTTGCTAAGAGGTGCCAGAAGAGATGTTAAAGGGGTCACTTATCCAGATATCAAGTGGGGGTATGGAAAACTTTGTCTTAAAAATACGATGGATTTACTTAGACGATCATTAAATATGTAAAAAACTGCAACTTTTTTTGGCGCATTGCGTCTTAAAAGGGGGCAGTTTTTTTTGTAGTTCTTAAAAAATCTTAAGAATTGTCTTAAAAACTAGAAAAACCAGGAAGGTTATACTATACTTAAATAAGTTGCCAACAGCGAGGAGGGATAAGTTGGAAAATATAATAGAGGTGCAAAGCCTAAGAAAAGTTTACCGTATGGGTAAAGAAAAGATTGTGGCATTAGATGACGTAAGCCTCTCCATTAAAAAAGGTGAGATTTGCTGTTTGTTTGGCACATCAGGTTCGGGAAAGTCCACACTACTTAATATGCTGGCAGGTTTAGAAAAGCCTACCAAAGGGATTATCAAGCTAAGAGGCAAGCATATGGAGCAGCTAGATGAGGCACAGCTTGCGATTTTTAGACAAAAATACGTAGGGTTCGTGTTTCAGTCGTATAACCTTATTCCATCTTTAACGGCATTGGAAAATGTATCGTTACCCCTTATTTTTCAAGGGATACCTAAAAAAGAGAGGGATAAGATCGCGAAGGAGATGCTACAAGCCGTAGGACTGGGAACGAGGCTTCATCATAAGCCAAAGGAAATGAGTGGTGGCCAGCAGCAGAGAGTAAGTATCGCCAGAGCCTTTGTGAATAAACCAGCCATCCTTTTTGCAGATGAGCCTACAGGGAACTTGGATACCCACACAACCATCGAGGTCATGGAAATGATTACAGGGATTGCGAAGCAGTACGATCAGACGCTTATCATCGTATCCCATGATCCAGAGATTGCAGATTATGCAAATAAAGTTATTACACTGATTGATGGTAATATCCATAAGATTGAATCGAATACAGAAGAAGGAAGGGAGATTGTATATGAAAAAGCAGAATAAGCTAACAGCTTTAGTGCTAGCAGGGATGTTAGCAGCGAGTGCGGTATATCCGATGGGAGGCGCTGTATTTGCAGAGACAGTAAAGTCAAAAGCAGAAGGTGCAGGAACAGCAGGATTAGTTATTGAAGGTGATGCTGTAGATAAAGAATTAGAACAAGGGGATCGTTTTAATATTTATTTAAAAGTAGATGCTTCATGGGTGGATAAAATTACATATATAGGGTTGACGGGTAGTGTTAATGAGAACTTTAGCCGTAGTGAAGTACAGATTAATGGCGATGGCAGTATCTTTATTTTAAACCTTGAGTATAACGGAAATGGGAATAGTGTAGCAATTGAAATGGATTATGAGGGTATGACTAATCCAGCCACTATAAACATTGCACTACCAAATGCAAAACCAAAGGTTTCAGCAGGAGAAGGTATTCAGGTTACACAAAACACTATTAATGTAGTAACTGGTGAAAGACAACAAGTAGCATTTAGTTTGATGAATAATGGCAAAGCTACGACACAACAAGGGAAGATGACTTTCGAGTTAGAAGATAAAAAAGCTTCTCAAGGTATTGTGATTAAGACGAAAGAAGTGAGTATACCGGAGCTTGGAAAAGGGGAGTCTAAGGACTTTACTTTTGTAGCAGATATTGATGAAAAAGTAACCCGTGGTATTCATAAGATTAAAGTGAAAATTGCAGATAAAGATGGTAAAAATGCAGTGGAAAAAACACTTCAACTTAAAGTCGACAGCGACTTCATGCCACCATCACTTGAACTTTCAGTAAACAACACTACAGGCTTCCAAGCAGGCAAACCTCAAAACATTCAAGTGAATGTAAAAAACGTAGGACATGTGGCTGCCAAAAATGTAAAAGTAGAACTTGTACCAAATGAAAAAATCATTGTAACAGATGGTAGTAACGTACGTTATATCAATAACGTAGGCAGTGGCAAGACAGAGAAACTTTCTGTTGGCTTACAAGTAGTGGACAATAGTGCATCCATGATTCCACAACAAATTAAATTAAGCTACATCGATGATTTAGGAAAAACACAGGAAGAAACACAGACTATTTATATCAATACACAGGCGACAGCTTTTGCAAAAGAAATCAGCATCGAAGGTATCAAAGAGCCATCAGGTATTCATAAAATAGGTGAGACTTTCAATGTAGCCTTCAATGTAGTAGCAGAAGATGGTGCTAAAAATGTAACAGTAAGTGTAAAAGGTGCAGAAGGCATTGTACCAAAATCAAAAAATATGTTTGTCATCAATGAACTTCCAAAAGGCGGCAAGCAAGGCTTTAACGTACAGTTCACAGCAGGAAAAGATGTGGTTACAGGTACACACCTTATTGAGATTAAAACAGAATACAAATTAAACAATAAAGATGTGACCATGAGTCAATACGCAACAGTAAGCATCGATAATCCAGAAAAAGAAGAAGGCGAAGAAGGTGAAGCTAAGGGCAAGCCAAAAGTAATCATTGGCAACTATGCATCACAGCCAGTTATTGTTAAAGCGGGCGAACAATTTGATCTTCAATTAGGTTTCTTAAATACAAACAATAAAAAATCAGTACATAACTTAAAAGCAAACATCACAGTAAATGAAGAAGGCGAGAAAAATACAGGAAGCGTCTTTACACCTGTGAATGCAAGTAATACTTTCTTTATTCAAGATATGGCACCAGGGGAATTAGTGATGAAGGACATTACCCTTTATACCATTCCAAGTGCTATGCCAAAGACTTATGAAATTACCATTGAAATGGAATACGAAGATGAAGAAGGCAATGCGATTACTGCCAAAGAAAATATCGGTATTCCAGTAGAGCAAGTGACAAAGCTTGAGATTGCAGATGTACAAGTAGACACAGTTGAGGTAGGTATGGAGGCGTACATGACGGCACGTATCTACAATACAGGTAAGACAAACATTAGTAACGTTAAGATTACGACAGTAGGCGAAGGTTTTAGTGTACAAGAGAATATGATGTTTATTGGTGTGATGGAAAAAGGTGCTTCAGAATCTTATGAACCTGTGATTATTCCAAATCAAGGTGGTACTTTACAAGGACAAATCTTAGTAGAGTATGAAGATGTGGCAGGTGTGGTACAGACAATCGTACATGATTTTGAGATGGAAGTGATGGAGCCAATGGTATTCCCAGAAGGTGGCATGAACCCAGGACCAGAGGAAGTATTACCACCAGTTGAAGAAAAGAAAAATCCTTGGCCATTACTTGCTGGTATTGGTGTAGGAACCTTAGTAGCCGCAGGAATCACTGCATTCGTTCTTAAAAAACGTCGTAAAAAACAAGAAGAGTTAGGTTTCGATGAGGATTAATGATCTTATTATGATGAGTATACGAAGCTTATGGCGGCGCAAGCTTCGTACCTTTCTCACCATATTAGGTGTTATTATCGGGGCAAGCTCTATTATACTGATGCTTTCCCTAGGGATAGCTATGAACTCTAACTTTAGAGCGCAGATGGAAAGCATGAGTTCCCTTACAGTTATCGAGGTATGGCCCAACAATTGGGATGATCCGAAGGCGCCAAAGCTTGATGACAAGGCAGTCGAAACATTGAGTAAGGTGCCGGGTGTACAGCGTGTAGTACCGGAACAAAGAATGAATGCCTATTTAGAAATAGGTAAGTACCGTAGTAACTGGACTATGAATTTGGTGGCAATGGACCCAGAAGAACTGATAGACTTAGGCTATGGTGCGGATATCGGGACACCACTTCCAGAGATAGGCGATAAGAACTATATTATGTTTGGTCAAGGCTATGCCCGCGAATTTGCTAAAAAAGGTAAACGACCAGGACGTTATGGGATGAGTGAACCGATTACCATCAATCCAGGAGATACAATGGAGATTAACTTAGCGGAGCTGGACTGGGAGACTGGTAAGCCTGTGACGAATAAAGACGGCCAGAAAGTAAAACCTCCGAAAAATACAAAGGTACCTGTAGTAGGCTTGTATAGTGAAATGACACAAAATGCGTATTCTATTTATATTTCCAGAGGTCTTTTTACAAAGCTTGAAGAAGAACAGAAAGCTTACCGTAAAAAACTGTATGGTAAAGAAGATGAAGGACGCTACAAAGATCCTAA
>JBOFIT010000011.1:0-1575 GCA_051650305.1 Cellulosilyticaceae bacterium | reverse complement strand
AAATCAATCCACTTATTGGTGCAGCAGGTGTATCGGCAGTACCAATGTCAGCACGTGTTGTTCAAAAAGTAGGCCAAGAAGAATGTCCTACAAACTTCTTATTAATGCACGCAATGGGACCTAACGTAGCAGGTGTAATAGGTTCAGCTATTGCAGCAGGTGTCTTACTATCAATTTATGGTTAATAAAGGAGATTTAACATGTTAACAGATCAAAAAAGACCAGTAAAAATCATGGATACAACCCTTAGAGATGCCCATCAATCTTTAATAGCGACACGTATGACAACAGAAGAGATGTTGCCAATACTTGCTAAGATGGATCAGGTAGGCTTTCATGCACTAGAAGTATGGGGAGGGGCAACATTTGATGCTTGTCTTAGATTCCTTAAAGAAGATCCATGGGAAAGACTTCGTAAAATCAGAAACGAAGTAAAAGATACAAAGCTTCAAATGCTTTTTAGAGGGCAAAATATACTTGGCTATCGTCACTATGCGGATGATGTTGTAGAGTATTTTGTACAAAAAAGTATTGCAAATGGTATTGATATTATTCGTATTTTCGATGCCCTTAATGATATGCGTAACTTAGAAACAGCTGTTAAAGCGACGAATAAGGAAGGCGGTCATGCTCAGGTTGCTATTTCTTATACACTAAGTGAAGTACATACATTAGAGTATTGGGTGAAGCTTGCTAAGCAAATCGAAGACATGGGTGCACATTCTATTTGTATTAAAGATATGGCAGGTCTTTTAGTGCCATATGAGGCAGAAAGACTTGTAAAAGCACTAAAAGGTTCAGTATCACTACCAATCCAATTACACGCACACTATACAAGTGGGGTAGCGGCTATGACTTACCTAAAAGCTGTAGAGGCAGGGTGTGATATCATCGATACAGCTATGTCACCACTTGCTATGGGAACATCTCAGCCAGCTACAGAAGTAATCGTTGAGACATTTAAAGGAACACCATATGATACAGGCATTAATCAAGAGAAGCTTGGTGAAGTGACAGAGTACTTTAGACCGATGCGTGAAAAGGCACTTGCAAGTGGCTTAATGAATACAAAGGTGTTAGCAGTAGATATCAATACACTACGTTACCAAGTACCAGGCGGTATGCTTTCTAACCTTGTATCTCAACTGAAAGAGCAAAATGCAGAAGATAAGTTCTACGACGTATTAAAAGAAATTCCAAAAGTACGTGCAGACTTTGGTTACTTACCACTTGTAACACCAACTAGCCAGATTGTAGGAACACAAGCAGTACTGAATGTACTTGCAGGTGAGCGCTACAAGATGACATCAAAAGAGTCAAAAGCGATTCTGAAAGGGGAATATGGTATGACACCAGTGCCTATTTCAGACGCGTTTGCAAAATCTGTTATTGGAGATGTAGAGCGTATCACATGTCGTCCAGCAGATTTACTCCAGCCAGAGCTTCATAAGTTAGAAAAAGAGATGGCTATCTATAAGCAACAAGATGAGGATGTACTATCTTATGCATTATTCCCACAAGTAGCAACAGAATTCTTCAAGCATAGAGAAGCCAAGCAATCAAAGATTGACCCAG
>JBOFIT010000010.1:0-26525 GCA_051650305.1 Cellulosilyticaceae bacterium | reverse complement strand
AAGGCATTGGTTGCAATGGCCTGCAAGATACTTTCTTTTACTTTTTTTGTGAGATGCTCGCGGTAGAAAATTTCTTCATCATCAATCATTTCCAGACGACGTCTTAATTCTTCAACTACATCTGGATTTTCATTTTTTCGAAGTTCACGGTTATATAACACGTCGTACGCGTATTCATAAGCGTCTAATATATCATATAAATCCATCTCATCTATGACTTGACGAATATTTTTTTCTAAAGCGACGCCTATCAATCCATCCAACTGTCTGATAAGCTCATCCTTAGTCTTTAACCTCAAGGATTTATTGGACCTGTCATTCATTGTCTGACTAACAATCTCACTTACCACTTGCTGAATCGCTGTGGAAAGTTCACTTTGCAAGCTACTAAATGTCTGATCCAGCACACTATCCATCTGCTCTTCAAACACTTCTTGAAGAAGTGGTTCTATATTGCGCTTCAGTTCATACTGTGTCAAATAGTCAATCTTTCCACCTAGGCTTGTATCACTACCATTGCCTAAAGGATAGATACCTTTGTCCAATATAAGTTTGACATCTTCTTTATACTTCCCTATGGTCGCCTCTGACCCATTTTTTATGCCAGAAAGCACACTGTTTAATTGGTTCTTCACAAGGTTCTTAGGACTTGAAATATTAGGCTCTGCCTCAGCAATTTCAATCCCTGTCGGTTCACCAAGTCCAAACATCTCTGCATATTTTGTAAGCATATCAATACCGTAGTAAGGTTCATTACTTAAAAGACCTAAGCGGTAAGCAACATCAAAGAAATAATAGTTACAAGATACTTCTAAACCTCTAATCATATTGACATTACCATGTCCACCACCTGTCTTACTATGAATCCAACACTTGGGTCCTGGTGTTCCAGCTTTTTCATAAACCCCAGTATCGTAAATCAATGTATCCGGTGTCACGACGCCTTCCTCAAGTCCAGCAACGCCTGTGATCATCTTAAAAGTAGAACCTGGTGCTTCTTTGGTCATTACTGCACGGTTCCATAGCATGCTACGATCATCAAAGAGCGAATTATAGTACTGATTAAAGTTCGTGGTCATCTGATTACTATCAAAGGATGGATAGCCAACCAAAGCCAGTACCTCACCTGTATTAGAATCTAGCATAACTGCTGATGCACTAAAAGGATCTACCGAAAACTGATTCGGTTTTAAATGGCCTGCTTCTAATTGACCAATGAGTACACTTTCGGTTGTTCCAAACTTATTGGCTCTAAAAGCTTCTTCTGTTTCCTTCGCTAAAGCAAGGCGATTCTGTTCATGTAACGCCAATAAAATTTCTTTTTCTGTGAAAAGATTTGTATTTTCTTCTAGATTTTGTACAAGTAAATCCACAGGTGCCATTGTTTCTTGGATGACTTTATCCATCTCATTATAAGTTTTCATCAGACGGTCATAGACCTGGCGCTGTGTACTACTAGACGGTGCTTCCTTCATTTCATTAAAGTTAAGTTGACTACTCTTTACCATAGAAATGACCACTTCTTTACTTGTAAGTGGCTCCACTCCGTCTTTCCCACCTTTAAGGCGCTGAACGAGTGCCTCGCTTAGGCGTTTTTCTACACTTGCATAGGTTTCTCTTTGAAGGTCAAGGTCGATGGTTAGATACACATCATTTCCTGGAACAGCATCTTTCTTTTCAATGGTATGCACGCGACGGCCCAAGTTATCTACTTCTACTTGTTCCATCCCTTTTTCACCACGCAACGCTTCTTCCATTGACTTCTCAATACCTTCATGGCCTACAACATCATTTTTATCATAGCCTTTTTCTTTAAGTTCTTTATACTGACTTTCTGTAATCGCACGTGTATACCCTAGTATATTGCCTAGCATCTCTCCATCTGGATAATACCGTATCGGTTCTACATCTACCATAACGCCTGGATACTTCCCATGATTCTCTTCAATTTGAGTAACCGTCTTTTCAGAGATATTGGTCGCTAACGTTACAAGATTGTACTTGCGGTACGTATACGGATGGATTTCTAAACGCATGGCAATAATTTTTCGTGCGTCTACATCTGAAATACTTGGGTCAATATTAAAAACATCCTCACTTCTTAAGTAAGCAATCAGCCCCTCAGCTGACAAACGAAGGAGCTCTTCTCTGTGTGCTGCGTCATTGTAGGGTACAGAATACATAAACTGATTAATAGCTGACTTACTCCCCGTGTATTCAAAAGGTGGCGTCTTTGTGATCGGAACATGATCACTATACGTATCCCCATTTGCTTCTAATACATTGGCAAGTTCAAGCAAAATTTTATTTAATTCTCCTTTTTTCATGCGTACTTGCTGGTCAAATTTAAGTACATTGGTCGGTTGATTAATGGCTAATTCTCGCCCATAGCGGTCATAGATACGTCCTCTGGTGGCCGGTATTTCAATGTTTCTTTCCACACTTGCACGTAAATCATTGGCATACTTATCATGCTCTATAATTTGAAGTTGATAAAACTTGCCCACAATAATGATAAACAAGATACTTATCCCACCAAAAACAAGAAAAACACGATCCGCAAAGAGCCTGAAGAATTTATTTGGTTTTTTATTCATTCTGCCCCTCCCTGACCTAGAATATATTTCTAGTCTTTTTTTCTCTTAATTCAAGTTTTTCATTAATGACATACATACATTGATAAATAACAAGAGAAAGGGTAATTGTATAAATAACTTCTGGAATAATAATGTTTTTGAAATAGAAAAAGAAATTGATTTTTGCACGCATCATCAAAATAAAAAGTGTGCCGCCATTAACAGCAATACTGCTGATTAATGTGCAGAAAAAAGGTAGGACGAAATTCTCACGATAAAAGTTTTTATTGAGTTTACCACACAAATACCCTACTAAAGCATAAGGTATTGTCATCTCAAACATATACATGCCAAACGTTAGGTCATAAAGTAGTCCTGCTACCAAGCCAATGATTGCGCCTTCTTTGCTTCCTCTTAGAAGTGCAAAAGAAACAATAATCATAACCATAAAACTCGGTGCAATCCCACCTATACGTAAATGCTGAAAAATTGTAGCTTCACCAATATAAGTAAGTGTTAACAAAATACCAATTACAACTGCTCTCATCCTTACTCCTCCTGCTCATGGTTAAGAATAAGTACATTTTGTAGGTGCTTAAAGTCTACAAATGGTTTGACATAAGCGTATTGTGTCAGACCGTTTTTGCCTTTCGTTACTTCCTCTACAATACCTATTGGAATACCTGGTGGATAAATATCACTTAAATGAGACGTGATAATTTGATCACCTTTTACAACTTCTGAATCAATAGCAATTTCCATTTTACAAAGGCCCACATTCGTTAGTTCGATATCACCTTTTAAAACGCCAATATCTCCCGTTCTTACGACTTGTGCACCAACAGAACTTCTATCATCAATAATAGCAATGACTTGTGATGTTGCTGGGTCTACTTGCACCACATGTCCTACAAGTCCTCCACCTGATAAAATAACATCATTTTCCGAAGCGCCTTGTATTTTTCCTTTATCAATATTAAACACCTTGTACCAATTACCTGTATCCTTTGCAATAATATTTGCACCCATGCTTGGATACTCTTTATAACGTTGCTGCATATCCAGCAACCCTTTTAATTGGTCATTTTCGCCTTTATATTGTTCAAGTATTGTATTTTGATACATCAATCTGTCGTTTTCAAGGGTAAGCCTTTCATTGTCGCGGGTAAGCTGCTCCATCTTTTTGAAGTAATCGGTGACACCTTGCATTTGATTACCTACTACATTGATTCCTTTTTTAAAAGGATACGTCACCACATCTGCCACACCACTTATAATGGCAATATCATATTTCGCCCCTAAAAAGATAGCAATAGAAAGCGTTAAGACACTTCCTATGCTAATAATGAATAACTTTCTTTTCATTCTCTGTGATAGTTTCAAGGCTTTTCTCTCCTTGTCTATTTATCGTCGGCAAATAAGCCTGCCCATTTCTCAATGTTTTCTAATGCAAGTCCTGTACCACGTGCTACACAGTCTAATGGCTCATCAGCGATATTTACTGGCATGCCTGTCTCTAAACTAATAAGTGTGTCAAGACCTGTAAGTAACGCACCACCGCCTGTAAGCATAATGCCACTTTCCATGATATCTGCTGATAATTCTGGTGGTGTTTTTTCAAGTGTATACTTAATAGCTTCTACAATCGCATTGACTGGTTCTTTGATTGCTTCTGTTACTTCTTTTGAAGTGATTGTAAGGATCTTTGGAAGACCTGTTACTAAGTCACGACCTCTAATTTCCATTGTAGGATTCTCTGCTGTTGGGTAAGCCGCTCCAATGTTTACTTTAATTTGTTCAGCTGTTCTTTCACCAATCATTAAGTTGTATTCTTTTTTGATGTAAGAAACGATGTATTCGTCAAACTCATCACCTGCGATACGAAGTGATTTGCTTGCTACGATACCACCTAGTGAAATAACTGCTACGTCAGTTGTCCCGCCACCAATATCAACAACCATATTTCCTGTTGGTTCTTCTACACGAAGATGTGAACCGATTGCAGCAGCCATTGGTTCTTCCATGATAAGTGCTTGCTTTGCACCCGCTTTTAATGTTGCTTCTTCTACCGCTCTTTTCTCAACAGATGTAACACCTGATGGTACACAGATGATAACACGTGGTTTTGGTGAAAACATTGATTGCTTGTATGCTTTCCCGATAAAGTAACGAATCATCGCTTCTGTCGTACTAAAATCAGCGATAACTCCATCACGTAATGGGCGGATGGCTACGATATTCCCTGGTGTACGTCCTATCATTTTCTTTGCTTCATCACCAACTGCTAAAATTTGGTTTGTTTTTTCTTTAATAGCCACTACTGATGGCTCATTTACTACGATACCTTTTCCCTTAACGAATACAAGCGTATTTGCTGTACCTAGGTCAATTCCCATATCTCTTCCAAACATTTTTGTTCCTCCTCGTTCAGTCACTTTATACTTTTATAGTTTATCAGTCATTTTTAATAGCTTTTCATTGTCCGCATACATAAAATGCCATACTTAACATGATACAGTTTTTTTTGCCATTTTTCAACACAAAAGGTAATTTAGATTGTAAACATTTTATAAATAACCTTCTTCTTTTAAGCTCACAAAAGTTGTATCGCCTATGACGATATGATCCAGCAATTGAATCCCTAAAATCTGCCCTGCTTCTTTAAGCCTTTTGGTAATCTGTACATCCTCCTTACTAGGCGTTGGATCCCCACTTGGATGATTATGCAGTACCACTAGACTATATGCAGATTTATTGATAGCGCCTTTATAAACTTCTCTAGGATGGACAATGGATGCTGTAAGACTTCCTTGCGAGACCATCTCATGACTTACAACACGACATTTTGCATCTAAATAAACAGCAATAAACTTCTCATTTTTTTCATGTCTTAATTCCTCCATAAACAACCCTGCAATGTGCTTAGGCGTTGTTAAGGGCTCACTTACCTTATAAGTTTCTTTTGCAAGTCGTTTACTAAGTTCAAGAAGTGTTAAAATTTGAATAGCCTTTACTTCACCAATGCCTTTGATTTGCTGAAGACTTTCATAAGTGTGCTGATACAGTTTGAGTAAATAAGGTGCCTCTTGTCCTAACAAATACGTTGCCAATGCCATGACATTTCTATCTTTTGTTCCTGTTCGTAATAAAATAGCTAAAAGCTCTGCCTCTGTTAAGCACTGTACACCATACGTCTTAAATTTTTCGTAGGGTTTTAAGTCACAATACCACTCTGCCACGCATACTTCACTCCTTCTTAATAATAGTCAAATTATTTACTATTTTTTACACATTTATTCCTTTCCATCTTTTTTTTACATACTTTTTTTATATTTACAAAAAAATAAGCCCATTACAGGCTTATTAACTCAAGTTTTTTCATTTCTTCATACACTCTAGCAACTGGTAATCCCACAATATTAAAGTAATCGCCTACAATGCCTTCTACAAACACCGAACCTTTTCCTTGAATGCCGTAGCTCCCGGCTTTGTCCAGTGGTTCTTTACTGGCAACATAAGCTGTGATTTCTTCTTCTGAGATAACTTTCATCTTTACTTCACTTTTTACAAAGAAGTTTTTAACAATGTCTTTGGTCTCATGTTGGATACTCACACCTGTATAGACAGCATGACTTTTACCAGAAAGGCTACGAAGCATCTCTTTGGCACCTTCTTCATCTTTAGGTTTCCCTAGTATACATTGTCCGTACACAACCACTGTGTCGCAGCCAATGACCCATTCATCTGGATAAGCTTCACTGACGCCTCTGGCTTTTTTAGCGGCTAATGCACACACATTTTCTTCTGGTAGCAACTGCTCATCTAGGGTTTCATCCACTTCCTTTGTGATGACTTTAAATGAAATAGGTAAAAGCCCCATAAGCTCTTTTCTACGAGGTGATCCTGATGCAAGTATAATCGATGTCATAACGTCTCCTTTATGCCTTTAAATTTTTTTATATAAAAGTATACCACAAGTCAGTCCAAATATGCCTGCTAACGTAATATTTATTTGAAATTTAAAAGTCATCAAAATAACGCCTAAATCTACTGTCACTGGATCTTGCAAACCAAAAGCTTGTCCATAATTCATAAAGCTTAAGAAACTTACCCTACTACAAATCTCTCCAAAAAAATTACCGACAGTTAAGCCTGCTAACATACATAATAACAACACCCAAAAATTCTTCGTTTTCATGCTTTTCTCCTTTGTACACTTAAGAAAAGTGCGCTTTAAAGGCGCACTTTTTTATTTTAAATCATGTGAATAGCTTTTGTAGGACACTTCACTTCACATTTACCACAAGCGATGCATTTCGCCGGGTCAATGGTTGCGTATTGATTGGTCACTGTAATCGCACCTACTTCACATTGCTTGAGACAAATGCCACAACCGATACACCCTACACTACACCAAGCTTTTACGTCTTTCCCTTTGTCCCTAGACATACACTGTACCTGGTATGTATCAGATGCCTTACCTATATAAATCAAATGACGTGGACATGCTTTGATACAAGCACCACATGCTTTACATTTTGCCTTGTCTACTTTCGCGATACCATCTTCAATGGTGAGTGCATCAAAGCTACATGCCTCCACACAACTTCCCATTCCTAAGCAACCGTACTGGCAACCTTTAGGGCCCCCATGTACCAAATGTGCATCTTGGCAACTTCTAACGCCTTCATACTGGTACTTTTCTCTGGCTGCTTCTTTTGTGCCCTTGCAGCGTACAATAGCTACAATCGCTTCACTTTCGCCCACCTCTTGGCCCATCACCTGAGCAATCCCCTGGCGTTGTGTATCATTACTTACTGGGCAGCCACCTACTGGTGCTTCACCAGCCACCACTGCTTTCGCAAAAGCATCACATCCTGCAAAGCCACAGCCACCACAGTTAGCACCTGGTAAATGTTCTTTAATTTGCTCCACCCTTTCATCCACTGGCACTGCAAACTTCTTTGCTGCAAAGCCTAATCCAATACCAAAAAGAGCTCCCATTCCACCAATTGCCATTAGTGGTTTTAAAATTTCCATGATATCCATTGTGTCACCCCTCTACTTAATTAGGTTTTGGAACCCTAAAAAGGCTATAGACATAAAGCCCGCTGTAATAAGCGCAATAGGAAATCCCTTTAAACATGGTAGTATATTATTTTTTTCAATACGTTCACGTATACCTGCAAATAAAATCATAACGATGGTAAAGCCGATAGCTCCCCCTACCCCATTAATAACAGACTGTAGCAACGTGTATTTTTCTTGCATATTGATAATGGCAACACCCATTACCGCACAGTTGGTTGTAATAAGTGGTAAGTACACACCTAATGCTGAATAAAGTGTCGGACTTACTTTTTGGATGACCATTTCCACAAATTGCACTAAGGATGCGATTACCAAAATAAACGCAACGGTATAGATATACTCTATTTTCAGTGGTCTAAGGATACACTCGTAAACAATATATGAAATAACAGATGCAAGACCCATAACGAATGTTACTGCCATCCCCATCCCTGTTGCTGTTTCTACTTTTTTAGAAACACCTAAAAACGGACAAATACCTAAAAAACGTGTAAGCACAAAGTTATTAACCAGTGCAGCACCTATGAACAATAAGATAAGTTCTGTAATTCCCATGGTTTTCCCCTCCTATTTCTTCGCCTTCATATGATTCAGTAACGCCATTAAGATACCTAACGTAAAGAAGGCACCTGGCGCTAAAATCATAATGGTCGCTGGTTGATAGCTTGCTGGCATCACTTGCATTTCAAACAAAGTTCCTGCACCGAGTATTTCACGTACGATACCAATAACAGTAAGACCTACTGTAAAACCAAGCCCCATCCCAATCCCATCAAATAGAGAAGGTATGACTTTATTTTTAGAAGCATAAGCTTCTGCTCTTGCTAAAATAAGACAGTTTACAACGATCAGTGGAATAAACAACCCAAGTTGTGCATGTAAATCTGGTATGTATGCCTGTAAAAGTAAGTCCATCATCGTTACAAAACTTGCAATGATTACAACAAATGCTGGAATACGCACTTTCGACGGAATACATTTACGCAGTAAAGCAATCACCGCATTGGAACAGATAAGGACCGCCGTCGTGGTAAGTCCCATTCCCACTGCATTGGTTGCACTGGTTGTAACTGCCAGTGTCGGACACATCCCTAGTACCTGCATGAAAGTTGGGTTATCAACGATAATACCTGCTTTTAAGCGTTCAATAAATGTCTTCATTTAATTCCCCTCCTTCATAAGACTTTCTTGATGTGTTGTTACATAATTAATCACTTGATTCACACCATCTGTAACCGCTTGACTTGTAATGGTGGCTCCTGTAATGGCCGAGATATCATTGCCACTGGCTGCGCCTTTGGTTACACCAATCCCTTCATCTTTTCCTTTGAACTGTGTACTAAAGCTTTCTTTTGTCATATTCGCACCAAGACCTGGTGTTTCTGCATGACTTAAAATCTGTACCCCTGCAACTTTTCCTTCTGCATCGATACCAACAAGCATTTCAATAGTGCCTCCGTAGCCATTAGGTGCAACCTTGGCAACACTTCCTACATACACACCTTCTGTTTTAGCCACATATACTTCAAGCATCTTTTCATCTTGAGTCTTTTCAAGTTTAATGACTTCCTTTGCTTCCGGTAATAATTTTTGAATGGCTTCATTCGTTGCCTTTACTTTACCTTCTGCTATAAGCGGCTGTGTAAGGTTATTTACAAACCCTAATAAGCCTGCACAAATAGCTGTAATCAGAAGTAAAACGCCACCTAGTTTAAGGATCTCTTTCATTATTTCACCCTCCCAAACGGCTTATTTTTAACATAACGGTCGATAAGTGGTACGGCTAAGTTCATAAGCAAGATACTGTAGCTCACACCTTCTGGATAACCACCACCTAATCGGATAAGCCCTGCTATAAGTCCTGCGCCTACTGCAAAGATGATTTGACCTTTGACTGTCATCGGTGTGGTCGTATAATCTGTCGCCATAAAGAAGGCTCCAAGCATTGCGCCCCCTAGTAAAAGTGAATAAAAACTATCATAAGCACCTGCTCCTGAGCAAAGACTTACGACAAACATGGTTCCTAAGTAACATACTGGAATATGCCAAGTAATAACTTTTCTATAAATAAGGTATAACCCACCTAATAAAATGGCTAGGGCAGATACTTCCCCGATACACCCATTCATATTTCCTACAAACGCATCCCATAGAGAAGGTAGTGCATCTGTGGAACCTTTCTTTAAAAGTGCTAAAGGTGTAGCACCTGTCACCACATCTGCCATCGCTCCCCCTGTATAAGGACCAAAGCTTGTCATGGCACCTGTATAAGCTGTAAGTAAGAAAGCACGTGCTGCTAAAGCAGGGTTGATGAAATTCTGTCCAATCCCCCCAAAAAGTGCTTTTGCTAAAATAATAGCTACAAAGGCACCTACAACTGGTATATACAGTGGTACGGTAGCTGGCAAGTTAAACGCTAATAGTAAACCTGTGACAACTGCGCTTAAATCACGAACCGTCCCTTTTTGTTTGGTAAACTTAAACCAAAGTGCTTCAAAAGCTACACAAGATACAACCGTTAGCAGTGTAACCCCCAAGGCTCCTAGGCCAAATCCCCATACACTTACAAGTAATGCTGGCATCAAAGCTATAATCACATCGCGCATCACACTTTGCACAGTATGGTTGGCATGGGTATGTGGTGATGCTGATACTTTCAGTAATTTTTCCATAAATCATACGCTCCTTTATTTACTTTGTTTTTGTCTGATTTTATTTTTCTCTGTACGGATTGTTTGCACCAAATGACGTTTTGACGGACAAATAAACGAACAACTGCCACATTCAATACAATCCATCCCTGCATACGCCAAAAATTCCTTTTCTTCATCAAACAAAGCAGCATGATTTAAAGCACTTGGTATGAGGCCCATCGGACATACCTGCACACATTTACCACAACGTAAGCAATTGTATTCTTCTTGCTCTTTCACTTCTTTTTCAGTAAAACATAAAATAGCCGAAGTGCCTTTCCCTACTGGTACATCAACAGAACTGATGGCCATCCCCATCATCGGTCCACCTGAGATGACTTTTACAGTGGCTTCTTCATCCCACTGTGCATAGGCTAGTAATTCTCTATAAGATGTGCCTAATCGCACTTTGACGTTGACTGGATTTTTCACACCGCTTCCTGCTACCGTTACAATGCGTCGCATAACCGGTCTTTTCTTTGTCACTGTCCGCCAAATAGCTACTATGGAATCGATATTGAGAACAATACAGCCGATATCTGCTGGTAGCTTCCCACTTGGCACTTCTTTCCCTGTAATAGCGTAGATCAGGTGTTTTTCTGATCCTTGTGGGTATTTTGTCTCAAGTACTTTCACATCTATTTTATCATCCGCTTTTGCCAGTACTTCTAGCGCTTTAATGGCATCTTTCTTATTATCTTCTATACCGATAGAAGCCTTTGCCGCTGGGAACATATGTAGTAAGATACGAAGCCCTTCGATGATGCGTTCGCCTTCTTCTAGCATGATGCGATGGTCTGAGGTGAGGTAAGGCTCACATTCTGCACCATTGACGATAACATGTACGATCTCTTTATCTGCTGGTGGATTAAGCTTGATATGTGTAGGGAACGTCGCGCCCCCCATGCCTACAAGCCCGGCTTCCTTCACCATTTCCACGATTTCTTCTTTACTGTACCTGCTATAATCTTGCAGTCCATCTATATGTAGGTACGGCATTTCTTCATAAAGCCCATCATTGTCAACGACAACACTCATTATTTTAACACCCATATGGGTCATACGTTCTTCCACCACTTTTACCACACCCGATACACTACTATAAATAGGTGCTGCGACATAACTTGTGGTTTCCCCAATCAATTGCCCTACTAATACACGATCGCCTTTTTTCACCACCGGCTTACAAGGAGCCCCTATATGTTGTTGCATTGGAAATACTAACTCCCCTTGTGGCAGCAACGTCTCAATTGCTTTCTGACACGTTGCTTCTTTGTTGTAGTTTGGGTGTATACCCTTTTTAAAACTCAACGGTCTCATCTTTCCACTCCTCTCAAGTCCCTTTTGTTGATTTTTACCTAATATATTGTTTATTTAGGCTATTCCTTTATAGTATACGTTTAAACAAAACTTTTCACAATAAATGTTATTTTTTTATCTAATTCCCTCTTGTCTTGCTTGGTGTGTTCCTTCTTCAATAAAAGCTTGTAACCACTCTAAAATCTCATAATCATTGATAGGTACATCCCCTAAAACCTCTTGAATTTTTTTTGTGTCGAGTTCAAATATTTCTTGATTATACGTATAAGTATAGCAGTAATGGATCGTAGGCTTCGCCATAATCAATGTGGTTAAAGTTTTCGCCATACTACCTAAAGGTAATCGGTCAATATGGTCGCGCTTCATCGTTGCCTTTATTTGTGTGCCTATGCCTTTTTGACTTTCAATGACTAAGTCGCCCTCGCATTCTCTACACATTTGCGCGACAAAAGGAATCCCTAGTCCTACTTTTCGCAACGTCCTAGTAGTAGTGAAAGGATCCCTTAGACGTTGGACAAAGCTTTCCTCCATCCCTTTCCCATTGTCATCAATTGCAAAGGAAAACTGATTTTTCACTGTGTCTTCTTCTACTTTTATAGCGATGATAGTTGCTTCTGCCCTCACGCTATTTTGTACAAGATCTAAAATATGTAATGCCAACTCTTGCATCTTCCTCATCTCCCTCAAAAAAGGGAACTAGTTTCCTAGTTCCCTCCACTTTATTTCTCAAGCACTCTTACCTTTATGATATCGGCCATTTCTTCAATGGCTTTAATGTTTGCTTCTGTTACTTTTGTGTCTGTATCAATTAAGGTGTATGCCCATTGACCACGACTTTTATTAATCATGTCTGCAATGTTAATGCCTTCTCCCGCAATAATACTTGTGATTTTACCAATCATCGCTGGGATGTTTTTGTGAATGATTGTTACCCTACACTTTGTATTCCAGCTCATTTCACACTGTGGTAAATTAACGGAATTAATAATGTTACCATTTTCGAGGTAATCCTTGACTTGTTTGACTGCCATCACTGCACAGTTATCTTCTGACTCTGGCGTTGATGCGCCTAAGTGTGGGATACAAATAATATTTTCATTACCTTGTACATCCTCTACTGGGAAGTCTGTTATATATTTATCAACCTTCCCTTCAGCTAAAGCTGCTTTAAGTGCCACATTATCAACAAGTGTATCTCTTGAGAAGTTAAGGAGTTTCACACCTGGTTTGACTTTATTAAAGAAGTCTTCATTGCACATATGTTTTGTGCTGTCTAATAAAGGTACATGGATCGTTAAGAAATCTGCTTCGCTTAGCACTTCATCTAATGTCATAGCATGTTTGATATGTCTTGATAATCCCCATGCCGCATCTACTGATATGTAAGGGTCATATCCAATAACATCCATACCTAAAGCCTGCGCTGCATTGGCTACCATAACACCAATAGCACCTAGACCAATAACACCTAGTTTTTTACCCATGATTTCTGGTCCTACAAAAGCAGCTTTACCTGCTTCTACTTGCTTCGCTACATCTGTGGTTAATCCTTTAGCCCAAGCGATGCCTTCTACAATCTTTCTTGAACCAATGAGCATGGCTGCAATGACCAATTCTTTCACCGCATTTGCATTTGCTCCCGGTGTATTAAAGACAACGATTCCTTTTTCTGCACAAGCTTCAATTGGAATGTTATTTACTCCAGCTCCTGCTCTTGCAATTGCCTTTACATTGTCATCTAATGTCATATCATGCATCTTTGCACTACGTACTAAGATTGCATCTGCACCTTCCATTGCATCTTGCACGTCATATGCCGCGTCAAAATGCTTCAAGCCTATCTCTGAAATTTTATTAAGGGTATATACTTTATACATCGCCAGACCTCCTATTGATTCTTTTCTTCAAAGTCTTTCATAAATGACACAAGTGCTGCCACACCTTCTGTTGGCATCGCATTGTAAATACTTGCACGCATACCGCCTACACTTCTGTGACCTTTAAGGTTCACAAACCCTGCTGCTGTGGCTTCTTTTACGAACTTCGCATCTAATGCTTCATCTCCTGTTACAAAAGGAACATTCATCAGTGAACGGTCTTCTTTTGCTGCTGTGCCTTTAAACATAGATGATTGATCTAAGTAATCATATAAAAGGGCTGCTTTTTCTTTATTCATCGCTTCAATGGCTTCGATACCACCTTTTGCTTCGATCCATTCAAACACAAGTTTCAACATATAAATACCATAAGTTGGTGGTGTATTGTACATAGAATCATTATCTAGGTGAATTTGGTAATCAAGCATTGTAGGGGTTGTTTCTTTAGCTTTACCGATCAAGTCTTTTCTTATAATAACAACGGTAACACCTGCTGGTCCTAGATTTTTCTGTGCCCCCGCAAATAAAATGCCGTATTTCGATACGTCTACTTTTTCTGACAAAATACAAGACGATAAATCGGCAACTAAAGGTACATCCCCTGTATCTGGTAATTGGGTATATTTGGTGCCATAGATTGTGTTATTTTGACAGATATAAACATAATCTGCATCTGGATTAAATTGCTCTTTTGTGAATGCAGGAATATGAGAGTATGTATCTGCTTTAGACGATGCAACAACGTTGATTTTACCGAATTTTTTAGCTTCTTTGATTGCTTTTGATGACCACATACCGGAATCAATATAATCCGCTGTGCCACTTGTTACCATTAAGTTTAATGGCACCATCGCAAATTGCAAAGATGCACCACCTTGTAAAAATAAAACAGCGTAATCATCTGGAATAGACATGATATTTCTTAACTTTGCTTCTGCTTCTTTGATAATTGCTTCATAAGCTTTGGAACGGTGACTCATCTCCATAACGCTCATGCCACTATCGCCATACTCTACAAGTTCTTTTTGTGCTTTTTCAAGTACTTCAACGGGTAACACAGCTGGTCCTGCTGAAAAATTATAGACTCTCATTGTTACATCCTCCCTTTTTAACACTTTAACGTGATATAATGTTAAATTATAGTCACATTTTATGAAATAGTCAATATTTAATTGATTATTTAAAATAATAAACTATTTTATAAAAAAAGATTCATTTTAAGCCAAAGTTGCAACCATAATTGCTTTAATTGTATGCATGCGATTTTCCGCTTGATCAAAGACAACTGAGTACTTTCCTTCAAAAACTTCCTCTGTCACTTCATTGCCTTTTACCGCAGGAAGACAATGCATAAAAATCATATGAGGATTGTCTACTTTTTCTATTAAAGCTTCATTAACTTGATAAGGTTTAAGCATTTCTACGCGCTCTTTTGCTTTTTCTTCTTCTCCCATGGAACACCACACATCTGTATAAATCACATCTGCACCTACAACACCTTGCAGATGATCTGTCACAAGAAGTGTACACGCTTCTTTACTAGCATATGCCTTACATGTCTCAATAAGACTTTCTTCTGGCCATAAATCTTTTGGTGCGACAATGGTGATATCCATTCCCATCTTTGTACAACCAATCATCAAACTATTGGCCATATTATTACGCCCATCCCCGATGTATACAAACTTCTTGCCTTTTAAAACGCCTAGCTTTTCTTTAATGGTTAATAAATCTGCCAGTATTTGCGTTGGATGATAACAATCTGTCAGACCATTATAAACTGGCACACCACTGTACTCAGCCAATAGCTCAACCGTTTGTTGACTAAACCCTCTGAATTCAATCCCATCAAAAAGACGTCCCAGTACTCTTGCTGTATCTTCTACACTTTCTTTATACCCTAGTTGGATATCATCTTTTCCTAAATACTCTGGGTGTCCACCTTCATCTACACATGCAACCGTAAAAGCACAACGTGTACGGGTCGATGGCTTTTCAAAAATAAGTGCAATATTTTTACCTGCTAATAAATCACCTTTGATGCCCATTTGTTTTTTTGCTTTAAGCTGTGCTGCTAAGGTTAACACATAATCGATTTGCTCCCCTGTATAATCATGTAATGTAATAAGAGATTTTCCTTTTAATCCAAACATTTTTCCACGCTCCTTAAATTAATATTTATAACATTTATTGTATTTTTATTAATATTATATCACTTAGACAGAATTTTTCAATAACTTTTTCTAAGAATTAAAAAAATCTAGAACTTAGTCCTAGATTTCTTATTTACCCTAATTTTTCTATGGCCTCATCATAATGGCTAATCATACACTGTGCAAGCTCTTTTAATGTTTCTTTCATGGCTTCTGTCTGGCGATCTTCCACTGCCCATACATCCATCCCTGCATTAAGCCCTGCGCGTACCCCATTGGGTACATCTTCAAATACAAGGCAATCTTCAGGTGCTACACCCAATTCTTCTGCAACTTTTAGGTAAATGTATGGATGAGGTTTTCCTTTTTCAACTTCACAGGATGTACGTACTGTTTCAAAGTACCCTTGAATCCCTAGATGTTCTAAAACAGCTGTCACAAGCTCCACGCTATTACTTGTAGCGATACCCATTTTAATATTTTTTTGTTTAAGGTAATCTAAAAAGCTGGCTACGCCTGGTTTAAGCGGTACTTGCTGTGTATAAAATTCCCATGCAAGTTGATTCCAGCAATCTTTAATAGCTTCCACACTTTCAGAAAGTCCGAAGCGCTCTTTAAAATACTTAGCTGTCTCTGTAAAGCTCTTGCCTTCTAACACACTGTCCATATCTCCTGGTGGTGTGATATTGTATTTTCCTAGAAACGCCTCATCGATCTTTTCCCATACCCACATGGAATCAATCAAGGTGCCATCCAAGTCAAACAATACGGCTTTATACGCCTTTTTCACTTATTCTTCCCCCTTCAACTGCTTAAGTTCTTCTTCAGTCAGCGGACGATAGCTCCCTCTTGGGATATCTGTTGGCAACTTAAGACCTCCCATTTGTATACGCTCAAGGTATACCACTTCTTTCCCTACCGCCTGCATCATACGCTTTACTTGATGGAACTTACCTTCTTTAATGGTGATATGCACTTCTGATACATCACCTGCTGTAAGGATGTCTAATTTAGCTGGCATACACTTATAATCACCGATGGCTACTCCCGCTTCAAAAGCTTCTTGATCTGCCACATCCACACAGCCTTCTACTTTTGCATAATATACCTTGTCCACATGCTTTTTAGGTGATAAGAGCTGATGATTCAGTTGACCATCACTGGTCAGTACTAAAAGTCCTTCTGTATCCTTATCCAAGCGCCCTACTGGTGCCACTTCTTTGTTTTGATCCACTCGCTCCATCAAATCTAGTACAGTCTCGTGCCTTGGGTCTTCTGTCGCCGTAATAACGCCTGCTGGCTTATTCATGATGAAATGATAGTATTCTTGGTATGCAATCTCTTGAGTGCCCATTGTAACTTTCGCTTCGCCTGCTACAATGCCAGTCTCTGGTTTACTTACCACTACCCCATCTACTTGAACTTTTTTGTGTTTGATAAGCTTCTGAACTTCACTACGTGAACCGATGCCTACGTGTACTAAATATTTATCTAAACGCATTTTTTTTACTGCCATTTCTGTCACCCCATTAAACGCCATGTCGGCGGATATTGATTTTTTAATGTTCCATTATTACTTTTAACCCATCCTAAAGGATGGCCATCTTTAGCTACTACATGATACCCCTTCGGGGCATCGACTAAAAGTGTCTCACCTTTCAGATAACGTAAGACGTCTTCATCTGATTGTAAGTGAACCACTTGCTTATAGCAGTCTAACGGATAGCTTATACCTAGCATATGAGATGGTTCAAAGCGTTTGTTCTTTAAATGTCCAAGGAGCATCCCACTACGCATCATACGTAAACCTTTCGTTGTCGGTGCACCTTCTGTCACAAGAAATATACGGTCTTCTAGTACCATGACTTTTTCATCGCCACTTAATGTGGTATGTTTCGTTATAAATTCATGAACCACTGGATAGTCTTTGAGGCGCTTCACACCTTCCATAGGCTTTGTCTTACGCCCTTCTCCCTCTGTCTTTTGAAGAAGACATAAGAAGTGACCTTCCCCTTTCATATGATGTGGCCATAAGCGTAAGGCACCTTTTAATGATGGATCTGCATCACACCACTCTGGACGCCCCTTTTGAATCCCACCGACACCTTCTAGTGGTACCACACGAAAGCTCGGATGTGCCTTTAAGAAAGCATCAATCATCATTTCATTTTCTTCTGGTGAAAAGGTACATGTGGAGTACAGCATCATCCCACCTGCTTTAAGCATGGTAGCCGCTGCTTCTAAGATAGGCTCTTGTAAAGCTGTGCAGTAGTCTATACCATGAGTCTCCCAGCTTTTGATAGCCAAATCATCTTTTCTAAACATCCCTTCACCGGAGCACGGTGCATCGATCAGGATTTTATCAAAGTACTCTGGCCATACACGTGCCAAGTTCTCTGGCGCTTCATTGACAACCATCATTTGTCTCACGCCAAAGTTCTCTAGGTTTTTAACGAGAGCCTTCGCACGATTGGTACTAATGTCATTGCTCACAAGTAAGCCTGTATGTCCAAGCTTTGCTGCAACTTGTGTGGACTTACCACCTGGTGCTGCACATAAGTCCAGTACTTTATCACCTTTTTCAATAGGTATATACGCCCCTGGCGACATGGCACTTGGCTCTTGTATATAATAAAGGCCTGCATAATAATACGGATGTTTACTTGGCTTACTTTCTGTGTAGTAATACCCTTCCTCACACCATGGCACTGACTCTAAATCCGAAAAAGGATTCATCTTCTCCCACTCTTCCATGGTCATCTTCAAAGTATTGATACGAATACCTTGGTATTTAGGAAGTTCGTAACTTTGTAAATAATCTTCATATTCCGCGCCCAATAAGGTCTGCATCTTTTGCTGAAATTGTATTGGTAAATTCATTGTCGTTCCTCTCTCTTTAAAGTTCCATAAGCAAGTATGGTTTAAAGTCTAAATAATCTGCCGCTACAAGTTGATAACTTGTCCCATTTTTTTCGCCTATCAAACACTGCTGCCATGATACTTCATCATGAAGATGGCCATAGACTACATAATCCACCCCATAAGCTTCCATCACTTCTGTAAATACCGTCTCTTCTTGCGCGGTAGCTGTAGGTGGATAATGCAGTGCGACGATCAGGGTCTCTGCCGCTTTTTTCTTTGCATCTTCTAATGAAAGTTTCAGACGGCCACCTTCTCTTACGTAAATCTTCTCATCTTCTTCTGTTAAGCCATCTACCGTTGGGCAAAGCCAGCCTCTCGTCCCACAAACCGTAACACCGTTCCACTGAAAACTTGTGTTTTGCAAAAAATAAATAGACTCATACATGGTGTTAAGCTTCGTGATCTTCTCCCACCAATAATCATGATTCCCGCGTATGCATACTTTGTACCCTGGTAATGCATCAATGAACCCTAAGTCTTTTTCTGCTTCATGGAAGCGCATCGCCCAAGAAAGGTCTCCACATAAGATGACTAAATCCTCATCGCTTACTGTCGTTTCCCATGCTTCTTTTATTTTTTCTATGTGATTTTCCCACTGCCCACCAAATATTGCCATGGGCTTTGCGACGCTCTGGGCTAAATGTAAATCGCCTATTGCAAAAACTTTCATATGCCGTCTCCTTCGTTTGATGTCTTATTATAGCATAGACCCATTCGCCTTACAACGGATACCCTGTACTAGAACCGCCCATACCGTTCAAGGTATTTAAGTAAACTATAAGGATTCACCCAGTACTCTTTGTTCTCTCCTTTTTCCACTGCAATGCCAAGATGCAAATGGACAGGAAACTTCCCTTTCGTTCCCTCCACGCCGTATCCAGAGTTCCCCATACATCCTATCGTTTGTCCCGCATATACATAATCGCCTTTTTTCAAAGAAGTGGGTGCTTCATCCAAGTGGGCATAGTAAAAATACGCGCCACCTTCACTGCGTATCCCTACACGATATCCGCCCACCTCATTCCAACCAACGTTTTCGACAACGCCATTGGTCATGCTTACAATTTCAATGACACCTGGCTTGTCTTCTTTTGCCATCAAGTCAATCCCGTAATGAAGCCTTTCCCCTTTATAACTTCTTTTCTGCTTCCAACCATTTTCATAAACATAGCTCTTCGGCTTCCCAATAGGAAAAACTTCCACATCATAAATAAATTGCTTGTACACATCGAAAGCTTGCTGGTACCTTTCATCCTTTTCAATACCTTGCCCTTCTTTTAAGGCTTGACTTAGTTGTCTACTGCTTTTTCCCTCATAACTTGTTAATGCCCATACACCTAAGGTATGGGCAAGTGGCATACGATGCTTGATCGTATATTTTTGAAGCCGATGCATCTCTTTCTCACTAATGATAAGGTCTTGTACATAACTTTCAAAGTCGACGGCTATTTCCTGCCGTACCTCAGTAGCTGCTTCTTTTTCTGGTTTCTTTTCTTCCCCTCCGCCAAAGCACTTTCCTAAGATGAGCACACAACCTATGGCAATCAATGCGACGCCTATTACTTTTTTTATATCAATGGCTCCTTCATTACGTCGCCTTCTACTGCTAGGGCGTTTGTTTCCACTTGATACACCGGGAAGACTTGGCATCCCCACTTTTCCACCTTCAATTTTAAACCCTATAATCTTCGGTAATTGTCCCCCCCCTGTGCTAACTCCTTTACGTTGTCCTTTTCTAGCTTTCTTACGTTGCCACTCATATACTTTCTGACTTAAAAAACGTTGTATTCCTGACATCCTTTTCTCCCCCTAACCCTATAAAAAAGCAAAAAGAAGCACACTATTATGCTTCTTCTTTAGTCATTTATTTATGGTGAAAGCGTTTTAAGGCTTTTCCATTTTTATAGTTACAAAGATCTCCTTGTGTCACACCTTGCTCCTGCATCTTTTCTACAATAGTATCATGAATTTTCCACCAACTCATGTCCCAGTTTGCAAATAAAGTATACGCTTCAGGTGCTCTACCTATAATGCGTTGCACCACGATTTCTGGATCTAAGTAGCGAAGGAATGTAATGACACGCTCCATATATTCTTCCACAGAAATCATCGGTACTTCACCTTTCATGTAGGCATCGCCCATGACAGTATTTTTGACGATGTATAAGGCATGAAGTTTCACATAATCACTTTGTAATACACTCATCATCTTAGCGTTCTCTATCACATCACGCTCGGTATCCCATGGTAAATTTAAAATTAAGTGGGTACAAAGTTGGAAGTTAAACGCCTTGATACGTAAGGCTGCATCAATGTATTCACTCAAACTATGTCCTCTATTAATCTTATCTAAGGTATGGTAATTCACAGTTTGTAAGCCGAGTTCAATACACACATCCATCTGATGGCACTCAGCCCATTCAGCCACCGCTTCTAAGTAGTCATCACCTATACAATCAGGACGTGTGGAAATACTAATCCCCACCAAATCTTCATGCTGTATCTGACCTAGCACTTCTTTAAATGTATCTAACGGCATATACGTATTGCTATAATTTTGAAGATACGCAATAAAATACTTGGCTTTATAGCGTTTACCAATATAAGCTATATTGGTTTCTAATTGCTCCTGAATAGAAGTCTTCGCATCAAGCATTTCATACCCTGCACCATCTTCACTACAAAACGTACATCCGCCACTTCCACATTCACCGTCTCGATTCGGACAGGTCACTGGTAAATGAATCGGTATTTTATAAACTTTATCACCATACTTGTTTTTCAAATAATCTGCATATCTTTTATAAGTCTCCACATTAAAAACTCCTTTCTCTACTATCCTAAAGGGAAGTTTTTTATTTGTCAAACAAGCCTATACTTTATTATAGCTCGTACTTGGTTAAATATTCCATTTCCCTTAAAATGTATAAAATTTTTTTTGATGCTAATAATATATCCATATATTAATACTCTTGAAAGGGGTTATTATCATGCAAGCAAAAACTTTTGATTACATCGCACTTACCTTAGTTATTATCGGAGCACTTAACTGGGGGCTTATCGGCTTTTTCCAATTCGATCTCGTAGCTGCATTGTTCGGCGGTATGGGCTCATGGATTAGCCGCGTTGTTTATGCACTTGTAGGGATTGCAGGTATTTATTCTCTTACATTATTTGGTCGTCTTTCAAATAATGGCTTCAAATCATAAACCCATCAACAACTAGGACCCCTTGTCCTAGTTGTTTTTGTCTATTATGCCTGTATTCACTTGATTTTTTCTTGATTTGGTACTAAAAATTATATTTTTTCATTAAAAAAGTACATTTTTTAGGTGAAGTTGAATAAATATTATTATAAATCAAATTAGGGGTGATATCCATGATTCAGATTATTACTGGTCAAACCGGAGAAGGTAAAACAAAACAAATGATTGCTCTTGCTAACGAACAAAGTAAACTCATTAACGGTCACATTATCTATGTTGATAGTACAACGCAACACCGCCTTGATTTATCCCATCACATACGTCTTATTGAAGCAAACACATTTCCCATTAACCCACATGATTTCTTTGGTTTCTTGTGTGGTATCCTTTCTAGCAATCATGATATCGAACTTATTTTTATAGATGAGATTATCAAAATTACCCATCTTGGCATCGATGAACTTTCTTCTCTTATCGAAAAACTCAACTACCTTTCTGCTACCTACGATGTAAACTTCATCATCGGTGCATCCTGTTCAAAACACCAAGTACCTAAGCATTTACTGAGCTATCTTGTCGCCTAGTGTGGTGTCAAAAAGAAGCATGTGTACCTTGCTGAAGGTGCCCATGCTTCTTCTTTCTTTTTATGCTTCACTAAAAACACATAAACTATACGGTGCGATACGCTCTCTTGCATCACCATAATACATATAACGCAATACACTTTGTCTTTTATCTGTGTCGATTACTTTTCGCCATTTTTTCTCTGTATTGGGTAGTTCAAAACTTAGCTCTTCGATATAATTATTCACGATGATATAATACCTTTCACATTCCCCTTTGATTTCCCACGCCAAACTCCTTGAATGATAAGACCAATCCGGTTCATTACATTTGACGCCATGCCATATAAGCTGACTACTCGCCTCATTTCTTAGCCATTTACACTCTTTTCTAAAAGCGATCATCTGTCGTACAAACTCTAGGAGCAGTTCTTTTCTTTCATCCCACTCCCATTCCATCCATACACTTTCATTATTCTGACAAAAAGCATTGTTATTCCCTTGTTGGGTTCTCGCTACTTCATCGCCCATCACAAACATAGGTACCCCTCTACTTAAAAGCAAAAGTGCAAAGTAGTTTTTCATACATTTAAAGCGTATGTTAAGGATTGTTTCATCGGTGGTTTCTCCTTCAATGCCATGATTGAAACTATAATTCGCATTGTGCCCATCCCTATTATTTTCACCATTCACTTCATTATGCTTGGTATTGTAGCTCACCAAGTCCCACATGGTAAATCCATCATGTGCCGTAATAAAATGAATGCTATGATAAGCCCCTTTGGAAGTCTCTCGGTAACGAATGGCTTCACCTACAAGGCACTGTGCCATATTTCTCACCAGCCCCATATCACCTTTCACAACTTTACGTACCGTATCTCGGTAAAAGTCACTCCATTCTCTAAAAGGTGCAGGCATTCGCCCCACATCATAGCTTCCTTTGGCATCCCAACTTTCACTGATAAGCTTCACCGAACCAAGTATGGGATCATTGGCAATGTCCTTTAGTAACCCTTGTTCGCACCACTTTCCTTGGTCATCTTGCTGTAAGATAGATGCTAAGTCAAATCTAAACCCATCAATTCCAAAAGTTAGCACCCAGTATCTTAGACTTTCGATAATCATGTTTTTCACGACGATATGCCCGTTATTCAGCACATTGCCCGTTCCTGAACAATTCAGATACTGGTTGGCAACTTTTTTATAATACTGCTCATCGCCCAATGCCTTAAAATGAAAGACTTTCCCGCCTTCGCCACCTTCACCTGTATGATTGTAGACCACATCGAGAATGACCTCCATGCCTAAGTCATGAATGGCTTTTACACACATCAAAAACTCTTCTCTCACTTGCAGTGGATCCACGGCATAGTCATCTGCTAATGCAAAAAAAGCAATGGGATTATAGCCCCACTCATCTTCTAAGATTTCACCTGTATGTGGATGCCTATTTCGCAGTGTTTTTTTATTCCACTTGAATACTGGTAGCAATTCAATGGTTGTAACACCAAGCTTTTGAAGATACGGTAATTTCTCCATAAGCCCTAAGAAAGTCCCTTTTCTCACGTCACTCATCCCACTACTTGGACTTTTGGTGAAATGCCCTACATGAAGCTCATAGATGATAGTTTCTTCCCACGGAACATGGGGTCTACTTCCCTCATAGACACTATCTGCTACAATTAAATTACGATACTGCTGGTGCACTTTAGACGTTTTTATAACCCCTTTACAATAGGGATCTAATAAACATTCACTTAAACAGCCTTCTTTATCTTGAAGCTGCCATGTATAGGCCTCTACTTTTGGCAAACCACAAAGCATCACATGAAAAATATCCCCTGTTCCATAATGTGTGCGGTCTAGTACCTGTTCCACAAGGGGTACTCCATCATAAGCATGCTCATAAATTTTCAGCACCATGACACTCGCAGACGGTGCATAAATGCCCCATTGCATACTTTCTCCACAAGGTACACATCCTAATATCGGCTTTCCTCTTTCAACTTGATACATCGTCTCCCCCCTTACTTTATTTTCAAAATTTAGAATTCTATTTTAATATATATTCTCACATTTTACACCTTTTAAACATTAAAATACTTGAAATATTTTTTCTCTATGCTATAATAACCCATATATCAAAAAAACATTGATGAAGACCTAGTAATAATATATGTGTGGTTTCCCAGAGAGTGTACGGTTGGTGCGAGTACATCCAATATATATTATGAATTACACCTTCTGAGTTGTGCTATGCACCGGTAGTTCCGTTATCGCTTCGAGGCAGACTTTGTCTGCAAATTAAGGTGGTACCACGAGTTAGCTCGTCCTTATCAGGATGATAGCTACTTTTTTTTTACCCAAAATACAAAAAATATGAAAATAACACATTATAAGGAGGTTTGAATAATGAATGCTTTTGACGTTTTAATGGAACGTGGCTTTATTCAACAAACAACACACGAACAAGAAATCAGAGAACTTTTAGGCAAAGAAAAAGTTACTTTTTACATCGGTTTCGACCCAACTGCAGATAGTTTACACGTTGGTCACTTTGTAACAGTTATGGCAATGTCTCATATGCAACAAGCGGGACATCGTCCAATCGCCCTACTCGGTGGTGGTACAGGTATGGTTGGTGACCCAACTGGAAAAACTGACATGAGAAAAATGCTTACTCCAGAAATTATCGCACATAACGTAGCTTGCTTCAAAAACCAACTTTCTCGTTTTATCTCTTTTGATAACGACCAAGCGATCATCGTTGATAATGGTGACTGGCTTCTTAACTTAAACTACGTAGAATTCTTAAGAGAAATCGGTGTACACTTCTCTGTAAACCGTATGCTTACAGCTGAGTGTTTCAAACAACGTCTTGAAAAAGGTCTTTCTTTCTTAGAATTCAACTATATGCTTATGCAATCTTACGACTTCTTAGAACTTTACAGAAAGTTCAACTGTAAGCTTGAGCTAGGCGGCAACGACCAATGGTCAAATATCTTAGGTGGTGTCGAGCTTGTAAGACGTCTCCACGGGGATACAGCTTTCGGTATGACTTTCTCTCTTCTTACAAACAGTGAAGGTAAGAAAATGGGTAAAACTGAAAACGGTGCTGTATGGTTAGATGCTGAAAAAACATCTCCTTACGAATTCTACCAATACTGGAGAAACATTGCGGATGCAGATGTGAAGAAATGCTTATCACTTCTTACATTCCTTCCTATGGAGGAAGTAAACCGCCTTGCTAGCCTTGAAGGCGCTGAAATCAATAAAGCTAAAGAAGTGCTTGCTTTCGAAGTAACAAAAATCGTACACGGTGAAGAAGAAGCTAAAAAAGCTGAAGTAGGCGCAAAAGCTGCTTTCGGTGGTAAAGGTGCAAGTGGTTCTCTTCCTACAACTGATTTATCAGCAAGTCTTTTTGCAGGTGAAGGCATCGATATCATCACTCTTGTTGTGGATGAACTGAAACTTGTGCCATCTCGCTCAGAAGCACGCCGCTTAATCGATCAAAAAGGTATCAAATTAGAAGGTGTCGCTGTCGAAGCACTTGATTACAAAGTAACAACTACAAACTTTACTGACAATGCACTGATGATTCAAAAAGGAAAGAAAGTATTCCACCAAGTGAATCTTATCTAATAAAAAAATAAAATGTACCTTCTCTATAGAAGGTACATTTTATTTTTTTACTGTTCTTTCCCTGAGAAGACATCACCCATGTAGCGTATAATGAGAAGTCTTATAAAGCCAACCACTGGAACGGCCAATAAGAAGCCTACGAGCCCCCAGAGTTGACCACCTATGACGATAGCTAATAATACCACAATAGGATGAAGCTTCACCGTCTCACCCATAATATGAGGCACAATCACCCAACCATCTAACTGCTGAAGGGCTACCACTGCAAGGACTGCATAAATCCCTTTCTGAGGTTCCCCACCAATAAAGCCTATAAACCCTGCCAGCACAAAGCCCACTACTGGGCCAAAATACGGAATCAAATTAAAAATCCCTGATATAATTCCGATAATAATGGCAAAGTCTATACCAATGCACGTCAAAGCAATGCTTATTAACGTTCCCATAATGACAGCATCTATAAGTTGCCCTCTAATATAGCC
>JBOFIT010000009.1:0-3583 GCA_051650305.1 Cellulosilyticaceae bacterium | reverse complement strand
AGCCCAAAATTTCTTAGAACTACGTAGATATAAGTAAATTTGGAGGATGAATAAGATGAGTGCAACAATAGCAGTTCCAGCTATAACAAGTAAATTTTCTGTAAGAACGCCAAGTGTTAGGATAGCTAGAGCAAGAAAGAGCAGTAGAAGGTATTGTTTTGCATGGAATTTAGTAGTGGTATTAATGGATACAAAGCTACAGCCAGCTTTGCGAAGCTTAGGTTCCTCAAATAGCATGAATTTTATCATTTTAAAAGTAGCCCTGAGGCAAGGCATGATTTTAAATTGATAAAGCTCGGTAGTGGCATCGTAAGTGACAACTTTTTGAGCGAGAAATGTCTCATAATCTTCTTTAAGTCGCATGTTAAGATAAGTTTCGATGTCATAATCTAAAAAGTTAGGATTAAGTTGATGGTTTAGGGTATCCAGTTGAATGCGATTTTGGAACTCTTTTATAAACTGAAGAAGTCTATTAAAATCACTGCAGTAGATGCGTGTACATGATTTGCAAGGGAAAAGAGGTCCTTCTAACTGAGTGGTACCTATTACTTCATAAGAATCTATAAAAGTGCTATCAAGACCTAGGTGGATAGTTTTGCTGATTTTTTCATTAAAGGATTCATTGGCATGGAGAAAATCCGTCGTTAGAATGGTTTGCTTATGAATAGATATGTAAATAGTAGCAAGGGCTTGAAGTTTGACATCTAAGTAGATTTTTAAGTACTTGAGGTGTTCGCTTTTTGTTTGTGTTGTTTGAACAGTTTTTGTATGAGACTCTGGCTGGGCACCATCTATCAGTTTAAAATCTCCAACGGGTATAAACCCACAAAACTCAAGATTTTTAACTATGCTCTCAACTTTCTCAAAGTCTTTAGAATCAAGTTCGGGCACTGACTGAATATCCCAAGGTAAAAAAACATTATTAGCTGACATACGTGTGCCATGCAACATCTTTACCACAAAGGCAATTGCAATGACGATTAAAAAAGTAAAGATTCCTATAAACCACCACATAAAAAATCCCCCTTATATAGACATATAGAGAAATTATAATATATGTACAGAATATTTTAAATATAAAAATAAGAATTATTTAAAAGATTTGTGAAAAGAAAAAAATGAGGTATAATGAGTAGAAAAAGGAGGCAATGTAATGATTAAAATTGTAGCATTACTAGAAAATATCACAAAAGATGCAGCCCTTGAAGCCAAGCATGGGCTTTGCCTTTATATAGAGACACCCAAGCATAAGATGCTTTTTGATGTAGGGCCTGATGATACATTTTTACGCAATGCCAAGAAGTTAGGCATAGCTATAGAGGATGTAGATACGGTGATTATCTCACATGGCCATAGAGACCATGGTGGTGGTCTGAAAGCTTTTCTAGAAAATAATGAAAAGGCGTATATCTATGTGCAAGAAAGTGCATGGGCAGACCACTTGGTGAAAGTTTTAAGGTTTGTAAGACAATCAGTAGCTCTTGATAAAAGCTTAAAAGACCATCCTCAAATCAAGTGCTTAAAGGGGAACCATGTGATAGATGAAGCGTTGCAAGTTTTCACAAGTCCTAAACTTAAGATGCTCCAACCAGAAGGAAACAAGGTGCTTTATCGTAAGGAAGCAGGCACAGAGGCGAGAGATACTTTCGAACATGAGCAAAATCTCATTCTTACGGTAGGAGGCAAGACGATACTCGTAGCAGGATGTGCCCATCGAGGGATTACCAATATTATTAATGAAGCAGAGCTTATATGTAAAAAACAAATGGACATTGTCATAGGTGGTATGCACCTTACTAATCCAGTAAGTCTTAGCAAGAAGCCAGCAGCAATTACAGGAGAGGTAGCACAGGTACTGAAGACCAAAGAAAGCAGCTACTATACCTGCCATTGCACAGGTGATAAGGGGTATGAAGCATTGAGAGAGATACTAGGGGAGCAAATAAAGTACCTTTCAACAGGAGAAAAAATAGAACTATAGGATAAAGGGGTTGGGAAGGGATGAAGCACTGTATCAGTTTGAGTGAGTATATGCCCAGTGAAATAGATGCTATCTTTGAAATAGCGGATGAGCTTATACAGGGGGAATATACGGATGTGCTAAAAGGAAAAACAATTGTTATGTTTTTCCCTGCTACGAGTATACGTACAAGGGTGACTTTTGAAAGAGGTATTTTTCTTTTGGGAGGTCAGACTATACTCTTTGAGCCTAGTGTATTAGATAAAAAAGAAAAGATAGAAGATGTAGTAAGCTACCTTAATAACTGGGCTGATGGGGTAGTTGTAAGACATCCGGATATAAAGGCTTTAGAAGAGATGGCAAAGTATGCATCTTTTCCTATTATTAATGCCATGACAGATAGTAATCATCCCTGCGAAATGTTAGGGGACTTGTATGCATTATCTAAGATGAGAAAAGACTTTAAGGAAGATAAGTATTTGTTTGTAGGAGAGTGTGGCAATATAGGGCTAGCGTGGAAGGAAGCTGCAGTATGCCTTGGTCTTGACCTAGTACAAAGCTGTCCAAAGGGATATGAAATAGAAGGGCTAGAGCATGTTGAATCCCTAGAAGAAGCTATAAAAGGGAAAGATATTGTATGCACAGATGCGTTACCAAAAGAAGCATTAGAAGTATTTAAAGGGCATCAATTAAGTAGGGGGATGATGGAAAGAGCCAATAAAGGAGCAGTACTGAACCCTTGCCCACCTTTTTACAGAGGGGAAGAGGTGACGGAAGAAGTAATAGCTAGCCAGTATTTTGTGGGATATCATTTCAAGAAGCATTTGCTTGAGATTCAGCAAGCCGTTATTATTTATAGTTTAGTAAAGCACCAAGAAAGTAGATAAAAAATGTATAGGGGGATTCAAGAGATGAGGTTAGCTATTTTTGATTTTGATGGGACGTTATTTCCACACCAGACGATACCATATCTTATGAAGTTGTATTTAGAGGCTGGGTATAGCAAAACCAAGTATTTGATGTATATGGCAAAAATTGCAGGGATTGTGGCGAAGTATAAGCTACCTTTTTATAAGGACTATGGCAAGGAGCAGTTCCGTAGACAAGCAACCGTATACTTCATTCAGCTTTTAAATGGAGAGACAAGAGAGGGCGTTGAGGCATTTTTTAAGAAATCAGCAGAAGCTATTGTAGGGGATCTTAACCCAGAGGTGGTATCGGAAGTGAAAAAGGCAAAGTTAAGAGGGGAGAAATGCATTGTCTTATCAGGGTGCTTTAGTGGGATTTTAGAAGGTGTTGCTAAAGCATTGGATATGGATTATGTCATAGGGACTCCAGTTGAGACAAGCGATTTTCAAGAGGATGAGTTAAATGTCCAACAATTAGACATTGCGACAGGACACAGAAAAGTGGAGAAGCTACTGACATTATTACAAGGAGAAGAAGTAGAGTGGGAGAAGAGTACGGCATATGGCGATAGTGTATATGATCGCTATATTTTAGAACTTGTAGGGAGGCCAGTGGCAGTCAATCCTGATGAAGGGCTCAGAGAGATGGCAGAGGGGAATAACTGGCGAATTTTAGAGACATCCTAAGGTGAATGGAACTTGTGACACTTGGAGG
>JBOFIT010000008.1:0-21372 GCA_051650305.1 Cellulosilyticaceae bacterium | reverse complement strand
TATAGGCAATAAAAGAACCTATCATTGGCTTTTGATAGGTTCTTTTATCCTAACGCTATTGTATATATGAAAAAATTGCTAGCGAAACCATTATGCCAACAGGATACGATCTGTATTGAGCTCTGTATGGCTTGCTTCTTTAAACATCTTTAGAAGCTTTTCTGTGGTCATCTGACTGCGTAATTCTCCACTTATATCTAAAACAATGTCCCCATCATGCATCATAATGGTACGATTCCCTAGGGTTAAGGCAGATTCGATATTGTGTGTAATCATCATAGTCGTTATGTTGTTGGTCTGCACTATTTCCTGGGTAATACGTAGCACTTTCTCCGCAGTAGCTGGATCTAATGCTGCTGTATGCTCATCTAATAATAAAAGCTTAGGTGTCACAAGGGTACTCATCATAAGGGTTACCGCTTGCCTTTGACCTCCTGATAGTAGGCCTACTTTTGTCTTCATGCGATCTTCTAAGCCTAATTCTAATTGTGCCAGCTTTTCTCTAAAGATAGCACGGTCTTTGACTGTCACACCAAAGCCGAATTTTTTCCCGGTGGTACGCATATAAGCTAACGTTAGGTTTTCTTCTATGGTCATATTTGGTGCTGTACCTTTTAAGGGGTCTTGGAAGAGTCGCCCGATGTACTTGGCACGCTTATGCTCTTTCATAAAAGTAAGGTCCACTTCATCTAAGCCAATGCTTCCCTTATCTGCTAAGAAGGAACCCCCTATCAAATTGAAAAGGGTGGACTTACCTGCTCCATTGGAACCGATGATTGTCACAAAGTCACCTGACTCTAAATGAAGGTCTACATTTTTCATAGCCACACGTTCATTCACTGTGCCTGGATGAAAGGTTTTAGATAAGTTTTGTATTTTAAGCATGGTGTACACCTCTCTCTTTCGCATGTGCTTTCTTTCGCTGTCCTAGCTTAAACTTCGCTTTGATGACAGGGTAAGATATGGCTAATGTAATAATAATGGCTGAAATAAGCTTCATGCTTGAAGCAGATAAATTAAGCTTTAACGCTGCAAGTATAACCGCACGGTAACCGATAGACCCTATCAATACACCGATAAGTGCTATAAAAATAGGCCTCGTCTTAAAGATCATTTCATAGATATTGCAGAAGATAACTTCACCAATGATAAGTGATGCAAGCCCCATAATAACCATACCCACACCCATATTGGCATCTGCAAAACCTTGTGTCTGCCCAAGCATTGCACCCGATAAACCTACTAGCATATTTGCAAGAGCTAGCCCTACTGTTTTTGTAAAATCTACATTAATAGAAGATGAACGTACCATAGCTTCATTATCTCCTGTGGCACGGATGGAAAGTCCTAGTCTTGTGTGTAAGAAGAAAGTAAATACACCTACTAGTAGGATTACGATCATGAAAGGTACTACTACTTTCGCCATACGGTTGCCTATCACGTCTGCTACTGTCGTAAAAACAGTAGGCATCGTCCCTAGTGCCACATTGGCTTTCCCGCCCATGACCCATATATTCACGGTATAAAGAGCTGTCATGGTCAAAATCCCTGCCAGTATAGGCTGTATTTTAAGCTTCGTCTGTAAAAAAGCTGTGGTGATCCCTGCACAAGCGCCCCCCAATGCACCAAGTAGTATGCCTAATAATGGATGCCCTGTCATACTAACGACTACTGAGATGGCCGCTCCTAAAGTGAAGCTCCCATCTACTGTTAAGTCTGGTACATTTAATATACGGTAAGAGATATAAATACCCATTGTCATAATCCCATACAATAAGCCAAGTTCTAAAAGTGACATTAATTCTGCTGTACTCATACGTCCATCTCCCTAAAATTCTCTAAAGTTTTATTCTACGATAATAGCGCCGTCTGCTGAAGCTGGTGCGCCAATCAATTCTGCTGTTGTTTTATTAATGACAGTATCAAAGTTATCGAGTGTTGCTACTGGCAGGTCACTTACAGCTTTACCACCAAGTACATCTGCTACCATTTCTGCTGTTTTTACACCAAGCTTCTCGTAGTTGATACCAACTGTTGCATAACCACCGTCTGCTACCATAGAGTCTGCTCCTACATACACTGGTACTTTCATATCTCTTCCTACTTGTGTAAGGACGCTCATAGCTGATGCAATACCGTTATCAATCGGTGTATAGATAGCATCTACTTTACCAGCTAATGTCTCTGCTGCTTGCTTAAGCTCTGATGTATTGGTAATGGTCATTTCTTCATATGTTAAACCGTAGTTTGCTACAATGTTTTTGGCATTGTCTACGACTGCTTGTGAATTAACTTCACTTGCTGTATAAAGGAACCCTATCTTCTTTACCTCTGGTGTTAACTTATTGCAAAGTGCTAATACTTGATCTACCGGTATAGCATCTGATGTACCTGTCACATTTCCCTCTGGTTTTGCTGGATCTACTACAAGTTTTGCTGCTACTGGGTCTGTCACTGCTGAGAAGATAATTGGTATGTCTTTTGTAGCTGCTGCCGCTGCTTGTGCTGAAGGTGTCGCGATGGCAATGATGGCATCTACTTCATCTCCCACAAACTTTTGACAGATTGTATTTAAGTTTGCTTGGTCATTCTGTGCATTTTGGTACTGGATGTTTACGTTTTCACCTTCTACATACCCCATGTCTGCAAGTGCCATAATTGTACTTTCACGGATAGTATCTAGACTTGGATGCTCTACGATTTGTACGATTCCGATAGTTGGAAGGTCATTTGCCTTTTCTCCACATCCTGTAAGCGTCATCATTCCCATTACCACACTTAGACCTACTACCATTAATTTTTTTGTTATTCTTTTCATTTTCTTTTCCTCCTAAATAGTTGATTTTTTTTGGATAAATCCCATCTAGGGAGGGTCAGGAAAATAAAAAAACACCTATCCTCATTACAAGGACAGATGTTAAACTCTGCGCCACCTTGATTGACCTACAAAAAATAGGCCTACCTCCTCTAGAATGCCAACACATTCTGCACCCTTTAACGCTGGTGTTGCGTCGTAAGCTACTAAGGTTCTCCCTTTTCACCACGCCCTCAGAGGTCCATTTGTCCGTCCCGCTTTCCATTAGGTTCTCAGCATCCCTAACTCTCTGTAAGTGCGCTCTACGGTTTTATCTCCTCATCAACGGTTTGTTGTGTCTCGATTTACTTGTTGTCAGTATACATCAACTTTACATCGTTGTCAAAAGTTTTTTGACTATTTTTTTAATATTTTATCTATTTGATTTTTATCTATTGGTTTACTAATATAGTAGCCTTGTATACTGTGTGCCCCTAGTTTCTGTAGTTTTTCTAGCTCTTCTTTCTCTTCCACACCTTCTATAACCGTTTTAAAATTCAAGTTATGGATAAGGTCTATCATATGCTTTAACACACACTCTACTCTTGAATTCTCACCTATGCCTTTCAAGAAGTGCTTATCAATTTTTATAATGTCTACCTCAAGCTCTGCAAGATAAGATAATGCTGAATAGCCTGATCCAAAGTCATCTATGAGTATTTTTGATCCTTGGCTTCGAAGTGCTTTAATCATTTCTTTCATCTTACCCGTCTCATCTGCTACAATGGACTCTGTCAATTCAAAGTATATATTGGCCAACGATACGTTCTGGGCTTTTGCAATATTTGCGAACTTCTCCACAAGTTGCTTATCCTTAAATTGATGCATCGATAGATTGACTGATATATAATCCAAATCCGGAAGTTTTGCTTTGATCTCTGCAAAGTCCTTACATACCCTCGCCATGCAGTAGTAGCCCATGGCTGTAATTAGATGATTCTCTTCTGCTATAGGGATAAATACCATAGGCGAAAGCATATTACCTTCATGGTCTACCATACGCATAAGCGCTTCACAACCCTGTATTTTTTGGGTCGTTAAATTATAAATAGGTTGATAGACCACCCTTAGGTGTTGCCTTAAACTATGAGGTTGTAGCATTTTTATAATATCTACACGTTGCATCATTTGTTGGTGTATCTTTTCTTCATAGACAACAATTTGATTACCCCCACTTTCTTTGCCTGCCTCAAGTGCTACGTTAGCTTTTTGTAGTGCTACTTTCAGGGTATCTCCCTCTCTTATTTCTCCGATGCCTACTGTAGCTGAAAGGGGTATGATACTTCCCTTACGCTTGAAACCATCATAGATACTTTTTTTCATTTTTTCCAGTATATGCATTCTTAGCTCTGGTTCTTGCATTTCCACATAAATTATAAATTCATCTTTATACATATGGGCTATATAACAATCTGTACTTTCAAATTCCCTTAGTACACCTGATACATAGATAAGCACCTCATCACCTAAGTCATACCCATAAATGCCCTTTACCATATCATAGCCATCTACCTGTAAGATGCAAAAAGCTTCTCCCACTCGATCTTTTGCTACTTTTCCTTCTAACAACTTTTGAAAGTCACATCGTGCCATAAGGCCTGTCAAACTATCTCTCTTGAACGTCTCATAACTTTCTTCTTGGTAGATTTCATGATGTTTTATATAGTATGCAAGTGCTTGGTCTGCCCCTTTCATATGCTCCGTAATCATTCGATTAAGGTAATCTACGACTTTAGCAATATGCTGTATGGTAGCTTCTTTCTCTCGCACTTCTTTGGCTAGCACCCGTATTTCATCTCTATAGACTTTGTGCAACTTCACATGCCCTTCTATTTTTGGGTACTTATACTTTTTTTGGAGACGCTCTTCGTCATTAAAATGCTTGATGACATACCACTCTAAAAAGTAGGTGACTTGCTTGATGTAGCTTAGCCCCTCTCCTCGACTACATGCATCATACAAGTCTTGAAGAATCTGCATCAGCATCTTATGCTGTTCATCTATTTCCGTAACGCCTATCTCTAAGTCTGCTGTCCATCTAATCATAGATATTCCCCCTTACCTTATGTCCTCTATTTAATATATGCTAGTCTACTGTAGCTGTGACATCCTTAATCCATTTTCCACTTATAATACGTATGCTACTAGAGACTACCTTTAGAATCTCGTCACTTCTTAGTATAAGGAAAATCATAGGAATAGATAACTCCCACTTAAATGCTGCCATAAAGCCCAGTGGCACTGCAAAGAACCACATAAAAATAAGGTCATTAACAAATACGAAGAAAGCATCACCGCCTCCGCGTAAGATTCCTACCATTGTGTTGACTGCCAATGACTTAAAGACCATGATAAAGGCCGTCACCACGGCTATCTCCATTGCAATGGCTTTTGTTTCCTCCGTCACATTATAAAGGTTGATAATGAGTGGACTGATCAAGTACGTAATGATACCGGACAATAACCCCAGTACAATACTGAGTATCACAATGGTTCGTGCATACTCTTTCGTACGTTCTAAGTCTCCCTCTCCAATAGTATTTCCTATAATAGTAGCCGCTGCATTACCTATTCCAAAGATAAAGACTGTTACAAGTTGGAAGATCACTGTATTAATACTATTAGCTGCTACGACCTGGGTCCCTAAATGCCCTACCACGACACCTACCATCGTACTCCCGATAGACCATAGTAATTCATTGACCACCACTGGAGTTGTATTTTTAAAGTATCTGCTGAGCAGATCTTTTTCTATATACCATAAACTTTTAATCTTCAGACATAGTTTCTTCTCATAGCGTGCTAAAAAAATGAGAAGCACGATGAACTCTGCAATTCTGGCAATGGTCGTTGCCAATGCTGCCCCTTGCACACCCATCACTGGCGCACCGAATTTCCCAAAGATTAATACCCAGTTAAAGAAGGTATTAATGACAAGTGATACACTATACACTACCATGGAAATCTTCACCGTCTGTACAGCACGAAGCACCATGATGGTACAGTTAGTCACTGCATAAAACATATAGCCGATTGCTACAATACGTAAGTACTGTGCCCCTAGCACAATAACTTCCTGGTCAGTAGTAAATATTTGCATCACTTTCTCTGGTATAAATACTGCAATACCTATAAATACCAATGTCAGTGCTACGCAACAACGGTACATAATCGCCATAATCTTATGTATAGCTGAAATATCGTTCTTGCCCCAGTACTGTGCGATCATCACATTGCTTCCACCTGCCAGACCAAACATCAGAAGTGTCAGTACAAAGAAAAGATTGTTGGCAATAGTTGCTGCTGATAAAGCCACTTCTCCAAGTGCGCCTAGCATCAATGTATCCATCATACTAATCGCAAAAGTTATGAGATTTTGAAAGCCGATAGGTATAGCGATACCTATAATGAGTTTGTAAAATTTCTTGTCTCTTGTTATGTACATTTCTCTAGCCTCTTCTTTATTTCTTTCCCTTTATTTTTTCTTCACTCATTATACAATAAGTTTTATGTTATTCCTATAGCAAAAGTAAAGAAAGCCTGAGGAATTCCCCAGGCTTTCTTCATTGTTTGTCTTATGTTTTCTTTAGTGTGCTGCTTTATACGCCCCAGCATTCACTTCAAAGTCTTTAATCATAGCTTCCACGGTGTCCCAGCCTTCTACTGTTGCACCAGCAGCTAAGTGATGGCCACCACCACCGTATTTTGCAGCGATACCATTTACTTGTGGTCCACTAGAACGGAATTCGCACATAATTTTATTGGTTCCTGGTACCTCTGCAAAGAAATGCCAGTTCACTAAGCCTTCAATCCCTTTTAAAGTATTTGCTTTACGTGCTGCTACCATATAATTCATATCGAACTTCTCTAATACTGATGCTGGAATCTTAAGGATGGCTACACCATTTTCTCGTATCTCAAAGTTGCTATAGATATAGCCTTCGAACTGCACTTCATTTACCTTACGCTCATAGTACGCTTCATATAATGGCTTCGTATCAAGATCATGTGTGATGTGCACAAGTCTTTCAAAGAGGCTTGTAGGGTTTTCGATATACTCAAAACGTCCTGTATCTGCAATCATCCCTATATAAAGTGCTTCTCTTGAACGCTTACTAAACTTAAGGCGCCCTTTACTATGGATGACCAAGTCCATGAGCATGACACAAGTGGCTGGATAAGTAGTATCTACCCATGTCAATGCTTCAAACGGTTCATCAAATGGATGATGATGGTCAATCTTTAGGATGTAGCCGCAGTCATTAAAGCTCTGGTCATCTACACGTGGCGCATTGGCTACGTCTAAAATAACTGCCAAGCTCTTCTCATCTAATGTAACCTCTTCTTTTTTATGCATCTCTCCGATGTAGCCTAATCTTTCATCATGCTCTCCCATTAAGTATACTTTTTTCCCAGGAAAACTCTCTTCTATAATTTCCTTAAGTGCTACTTGTGCACCATATGAGTCTGGGTCAGGATAGACGTGTCTATATAATGCAATGGTATCATAAGATTCTAATTTATCGATAATCTGGTGAATGAGTTCTGTATTCATCATTGGCCTCCTGCTTGTTTTGTCTTATTTTTATTATATATGAGGTGAAAAAAAAGAAAAGGCTGTCCATTTGGACAACCTCTTCTCTCTATTTATCAAGATTATTGACGTTGAATAGATGTTCCAACTTCTGTTAAAGATTCTTTGATAAATGTATCCATGTCAGCAATGTTTCCATTTACGTATGCTTCGAATTTCTCTTGGATAGTCATACGAGCTGATTGAGCATTGTTTACAGCTGGTGTGTAGTAAGCATTCTCAAGTACGTTTTGTGCTACTGGGAATACTTTTCCGTATACGCCTTCAGCATCTGCTAAAGCAGCTTTAACTGCTTCTGTATCAGCAGCTGATTTACGTACTGGAAGGTAACCTGTTGCTGTAGCGAATTTAGCTGTGTTTTCAGCATTTGTAGCGAATTTGATGAACTCGTAAGCAGCATATTGCTCTTCTGGTTTTACATCGTTTGTGATGAATAATGAACCACCTTGTTGGATAGCAGCTTTGTCTTTACCTTCAAAGTAAGCTGGTTCTACAACTGCTAATTCAAAAGCACCATTTGTGTTGATGAATGATGCACCTGCTGTTGAACCTTGGTACATTAACATTTGTTGGTTAGAGAATGGACCTGATAAGAAACCATCTTCACCTGGTGTACGGAAAGCGCCAGCCATAACTTGCTCTTTGTAGAAGTCCATGAATGTTCTTACCCACTCATTGTCTAAGTTGATTGTTCCATTTAATTCTACGAAATCTTTACCGTCCATTTTTAATGTAGAGATAAATCCGTTTGAACCACTATCGTAACCGAAACCTGCGATACCAAGTTCTGCTTTAGCTTTTTGAGATACTTCAGCTAATTTTTCCATTGTCATTCCTTGAACGTCTTCCATTGTGTAGCCGATTTTTTCAAGTAATGTTTTGTTTACATAGATAACTTCTGTTGACTTAGTCATTGGCATACCGTAAAGTTGACCATCATTCCATTGTGCAACTTCAGCTACGAATGCTTCTACGAAGTCATTCTTAAGATCATCTGCTATACCAACTTCTGAGTGGTTAGCGAATGTGCTCATATCGTAAATTTTGCCTTGCTCAATAAGACCTGTAGCAATATCTGGGTATACGTTGATGATTGCTGGTAATGTATTTGATTGTGAAGCAGCGATAACTTTTTTGTTTAAGTCGCCAACTTTACCTTGTGGTACCGCTGTTACTGTAATTTGTTTATCGTTTGTTGCGTTGAAGTCAGCAATAATTGACTCTAAAGTCTCTTGTTGTTTACCTGACATGTAGTGCCACATTTCGATTGAAACTGGACCATTCATTTCTGGAAGTGTTGCTTCCACTACTTCATTTGTACCTTTGTCTGGTGTTGGAGCTGGCTCATTTGAACCACAACCTGTAAATACTGACATCGCAAGAAGTCCTGCCATTGCGCTTGCAAATACTTTTCTTTTCATTTGTTTCACCTCATGTAATTTTTAAGTAAATATTATTTATATAAATGTTATATAAATCAATTAACCTTTAATACCGCCTACTGTGATACCGCTCATAATTTTCTTGTGTAAGAAAGCATAAACGACAATAACTGGCATTGTGATGATGGTTGATGCAGCCATCAAGAGCTCGTAGCGATTACCTGCATCTGATTGGAAGGCAGTAAGACCGTTTGATAAAAGTCTCATACTTTCTTTGTTTGTAACAAGTAGTGGCCATAAGAATGAGTTCCATGAGTTGATACCTACAAGGATACAGATTGTAATAATCGATCCTTTAGCCATCGGAACCATAATACGCCATAAGAACTTCCAATCGTTCGCTCCATCTACTTTAGCTGCAAAGTAAAGTTGCTTTGGTGTCTTTAAGAAGAACTCTCTTAACATATAGATATAAAGCACGTTTGCCATGTATGGAACAACTAACGCTTTGTAAGTGTCCATCCAACGAAGTGCTGCAATCGTTTTGAAGTTGGTGATGATAAGAACTTCACCAGGAATCATCATAGATGCTAAAAATAAAGAGAATATCAAGTCTCTCCCTTTAAATTGTAAGTGTGAGAATGCAAAAGCTGAAAGAATTGCAATAGTCACTGTCGTTACAATACTTAGTCCTGTAACGATAATTGTATTGATGAAATATCTACCAAATGGTGCCATACCAAGTGCTTCTGTATAGTTTTGCCAAAGGAAAGCTTCTGGTACAAGTGTTGGTGGTACTTGAATAACCTCAAAGCTTGATTTTAAAGAAGAGGCAATCATCCAGTAAAATGGCAAAAGCGTTGCTATGGCCACAAAAGTAAGAAAAAGATATTTTAAGCCGATTTTAACGTCTAATTTATTTTCCATCGTCTGCCTCCTTTTTAGTAATGTACTTTGTTACGAGCAAGGGCTCTTTGAACAAAGGTTACTGTTAAGATAATGATAAGTAATACAACCGCTGCTGCAAAAGCAAGTGGGAAGTCTTGGTCCCCGTAAAAACGGTCGATAATGTACATAACTACAGTCGATACACGACCATTAAGTGTCTTACCGTTAAATAAGACGAATACTTCTGTATATACCTTGAATGCAGCAATTAAGCTGATAATGTACGTATAAACAATAATTGGTGATACCATTGGTACCGTAATCTTTCTAAAGATTGTAGATGTCGTTGCTTGGTCAATTTTTGCTGCTTGGTAGTATTGAGGGTTAATCGAAGCAATACCTGTTGTAAGAATCAGTGTATTGAACGCTAAACTCTTCCATACTGCAAAAATCATTAAAGCTGGCATCGCCCACTTTGGATCTGTAAGCCAGTAGATAGGATCAATGCCTATAAAGCCTAATAAGTAGTTGATCATACCGTATTGACTGTTGAATAACCATGACCATACTACCCCAATCGCTACAAGTGATGTAACGTATGGTAGGAAGTAGATACTTTGGAAGAAGCCTTTTACTTTTTCATTTTTTATATTTGCTAATGTATTAGCAAGTACAAGTGAAATACCTACTGATAAAATTGGTACGATAGCTGCATAAATCACAGTATTCCATACAGAGTTAAGAAAACGTCCATCTTGGAATAAGTATTGATAGGAACCAAATCCAAATACATACCCTGAAGCTTTGGTTTCATCAAAGCTTCCGATGATTGCATTCACAATTGGATAAAATACAAAGATACCAAGTACAATAAGCGCTGGCAATAAATACAAGTATCCTTTTGTATTTTTGTAAAGGTTCTTCGCTTTATTATTACCTTGTGTATTTTTTGACTCTTTTTTGTTTAGCATTTTGTAATGAACTCCTCTGTTTCAGTATCAAATACATAAGCTTTACCTTGTTTTGGTCTTACTTTAAGTTTAGAACCTTCTGCAACTGTAAACTCTTTGTCTACAAGCATCTTGTATGTTTCGTTGTTGTATTCTAGTGTAAGTAATCTTTCACGTCCTAATACTTCAACTGTCTGTACAGTTGTCTCGAAACCTTCTTCGTTTGGCTCAATATCTTCTGCTCTAAAACCTAAACAGATAGATTTTTGGTTTGCTGGTAGGCCTTCAAATGCACAATGCTCGATGTAAGCTTTACCTTCTTGTACAGGTAATTCCATAAAGTTCATTGCTGGGCTACCGATGAATGATGCTACGAATTTGTTGCATGGATTCATGTAAATTTCTGTTGGTGTAGAAATCTGCTGAATTGTACCATCTTTCATAAGGATAATTTGATCTGAAATACTCATTGCTTCTTCTTGATCATGTGTAACGAATACTGCTGTAACGCCGGTTTCTTGCTGAATGCGACGAATCTCTTGGCGTGTCTCAACACGAAGCTTCGTATCAAGGTTTGATAATGGCTCGTCAAGAAGTAAAATTTCTGGTTTCTTCGCTAACGCACGTGCAATTGCCACACGTTGTTGCTGACCACCTGAAAGTTGACCTGGTTTACGGTCAAGTAAGCCATCGATTTTTACAATTTTCGCAACTTCAACGACACGCTTTTCAGCTTCAGCTTTGTCCCATTTTAAGTTCTTAAGAGGGAACATAAGATTGTCTCTTACTGTCATATGTGGATAAAGCGCATAGTTTTGGAATACAAGTCCAATACCTAACTTTTCTGGTTCAAGACCTGTTACATCTCTTTCACCGAAGAATACTTTACCACCTGTTGGTTTGTGGATACCTGAAATTGTGAAAAGAGTTGTGGATTTACCACACCCTGATGGGCCTAATAAAGATATTAGTTTACCCTTTGGAATTTGAATAGTCACATCATTAATAGCAGTAAAATCACCAAATCTTACTACTAAGTTTTCTAATCTGATTCCCATGCTTGTACACCTCATTTTTTGTTTTTTTATGTCTTTTGTTTTTGTAACTATGTTCACATAATTATACCTATCATACACTTTTTATATATTAATGGAAGTAAGTTGTAAAGTCAATCATTCATTTACATACCATTAACATATTTATATCGACAAAGTTTTTATATACTTTAGTGATTGTACTTTATTTTTAGATTTTTTTATAGGTATTTTTTGTTTTAGATTGTCTATCTTCTATTTTTCTTCCTAATTTACTTTTTTATTCCTTATCTTTAATACTATAAAAAAAACAAGCAATGTTTTTTTACACCACTTGTTCCTTTATCTGCTTCTATTAAATTTTCCCTAATTCCTTAGCAATCATCAAATTGACTTTTAAAACATTCACTGTATCTTCGCCAAAAACACCTAGATATTTTTTACTTGTCTGGCTCGCTACCATCGCTTGAAGTTGTGCCTCTGATAAACCTGTTGCCTTGCTTATAGCAGGTATTTGTATCTCTGCTGCCTGTACAGATATATGTGGATCAAGACCTGAGCCTGAAGCTGTCAAAAGATCCAGAGGAATGGCTTCTTTCTCAATCGTTGGGTTGTCTTTTAGAAAAACTTCCATATCCTTCTCTATTCTCTTTAGAAGTTCTGGATTCGTCGCACTATAATTGCTCGATCCTGAAGCGATACCTTTGTACGCCCCATTTTCTTTTTCTTCTCTTGTATAAGTGTTGTAGCTTACGGCTGATGGACGCCCTTTCATATAAATTGCTCCGTCTAATTTTTGGCCCACAATTTCTGAGCCTATTACTTTACCATCTACTTCAATAAGACTTCCGTTTGCTTGATGTGGAAATATAAGTTTACTGATACCCGTTAAACCTAAAGGATAGACTATTCCACATATTACCAGCATTACAACGGTTACTTTTAATGCTATTTTTAATTCTCTTAGCAGTTCTCTCATTTCATTCACTCCTTTTATAACCCTATAAGATGAAGTAAGGGTGCAATAGCCAGATCTATAAGCTTAATCCCTATAAACGGTGTGATGACGCCGCCTACACCATAAATAAGCATATTTCTTACTAACATCTTCTCTGCTGGCATGGGTTTATACTTGACACCTTTTATAGCTAATGGGATAAGTGCAGGTATAATAAGTGCATTGAAAATTAATGCAGATAGAATGGCACTTTGTGGTGTCTCTAATTTCATGATATTCAGTACATTCATCTGTGGAATAGCAAGCATAAACATAGCTGGTAAAATTGCAAAGTACTTGGCGAGATCATTGGCGATGCTAAAGGTTGTAAGTGCACCTCTCGTCATAAGCAGTTGCTTTCCAATCTCTACGACTTCTAGAATTTTTGTAGGGTCTGAATCAAGATCCACCATGTTTGCTGCTTCTTTTGCTGCAGTCGTCCCACTATTCATCGCAATTCCTACATCTGCTTGAGCAAGTGCCGGTGCATCATTGGTTCCATCTCCTGTCATCGCCACAAGCTTACCTTCTGCTTGTTCTTTTTTGATGACTTCTATCTTGTCTTCTGGCTTACATTCCGCAACGAATCCATCTACACCTGCCTCTTCGGCTATGGTCGCCGCAGTTAAAGGATTATCGCCTGTACACATAATTGTCTTGATACCCATCTTTCGAAGTCTTTCAAAACGTTCCACTAACCCTGGCTTCACTGTATCCTTTAGGTAAACGACACCTATAATCCGATGTTGCACACTGACCACCAGAGGCGTTCCTCCAAGTTTCGAAACATCACTCACATACTTATAAAGGTCTTCTGGTATACTTCCGCCCTGTGCTTTGACATAGTTTTCAACTGCGTCATAAGCACCTTTTCTAATCTGTATACCGTTTTCATCAATGCCACTCATACGACTTTCTGCTGTAAAAGGAAAAAATATTCTTTCCTTGAAGCGCTCTAGGTCTAACTCTGGCATAAGTTTTCTTCCTAAGTCAACGATAGACTTCCCTTCAGGCGTGTCATCATCTAGGGATGCTGCCACTGCATACTTAATGACTTCTTTTTCTGTAGCATTCCCTACTGGTATAAACTGCGCAGCAAGACGATTCCCAAAAGTGATGGTTCCTGTCTTATCCAAGATCATCGTATCGATATCACCACATGCTTCTACGGCTTTCCCAGACATGGCGATAACATTAAAGCGTGTCACGCGGTCCATGCCTGCTATACCTATAGCCGAAAGTAGCGCACCTATTGTGGTAGGAATAAGGCATACCGTTAGCGCTACTAAATAAGGAATAGGTAGCACAATGCCACAATACTTCGCAATAGGATATAGGGTTATAATAACGATAAGAAAGATAACCGTTAGGCTTATAAGCAATGTATTTAAAGCACGCTCATTAGGAGTTTTTTGTCTACTTGCGCCTTCTACCATGGCTATCATTTTATCCAAGAAAGATTCACCTGGTAGTGAGGTGATACGAATCTTCAGCCAGTCACTTACAACTGTCGTCCCTCCCGTTACTGATGCAAAGTCCCCACCACTTTCTTTTACAACGGGTGCTGATTCGCCTGTAATAGCTGATTCATCTACTGTAGCGATGCCATCTATTACTTCCCCATCGTTTGGAATAAGTTCTCCACAATTTACAAGCACAATGTCATCTTTCTTTAATTCAGCTGCTCCAATTATTTGCTCACTTCCATCTGGTAAAATCAATCTTGCTATCGTATCTTTTTGTGTTTTTTTAAGACTCTCTGCCTGAGCCTTTCCTCTTCCTTCTGCCACAGCTTCAGCAAAATTAGCAAAAAGGATTGTACCTAAAAGTACTAAAGCAACTATAAGGTTATACGCTCTTAGTTCTACATCTCCTGTAAAGTAAGATGCAATATAAAGTGCCACCGTCAGGAAAAAGCCTATTTCTACTACAAACATAACAAAATTCTGAATCATATAACGTGGATTAAGTTTAATAAAGGCACTTTTCATAGAGGACTTTATCATTTCTTTATTCATTGTCATTCTCTCCTTAGCTCCAAAGTATTAAATGTTCTGCAATAGGTCCAAGTGAAAGCACTGGGAAAAAGGTAAGTGCTGCAAAAATCACAACGATCATCACGAGGCTTATCACAAAAGTGATATTATTCGTTTTAAGTGTGCCTACTGATTCATTGACCGTTCGCTTCATTAATAATGAACCTGCGATAGCTAACTGCAAGCCGATGGCTACATAACGCCCTAAAAACATAACCATTGCCGTTGTTATATTCCAAAATGTTGTATTATCCATAAGCCCCTCAAACCCCGAACCATTGTTGGCTGCCGATGATGCAAACTCATACAATACTTGGGTTAGCCCGTGAAAACCGGGGTTACTAATGCCTGCTATACCTGCTGGTACGGCAACTGCCAGTGCTGAAAAGGCGAGTATCAAAAGTGGATGAATGATAATGCTTATAGCGATAAGTTTCATTTCATGTCCTTCTATTTTTTTACCTAAATACTCTGGTGTTCTACCAATGAGTAGGCCACATATAAAAACTGTAAGCATTGCATAGACAGCCATATTCATAAAGCCTACACCTTTACCACCAAAAACTACATTGAGCATCATATTCATCAGCGGTACGAGCCCACCGATAGGCGTTAATGTATCATGCATGTTATTCACAGTACCCGTGGTAAAAGCTGTGGTCACTGTGGTAAACAATGCTGATTGTGCAACGCCAAAACGCATTTCCTTACCTTCCATGCTTCCCATACTTTGATTCATGCCCATCACTTCAAGAGCTGGATTACCTGCTTTTTCCGCTGTAAAGCAAATTCCCAATCCTATGACAAATAATAGACTCATGGCTAGGAATAGACTTCTTCCTTCACCTTTCTTCTTATGTAGCATATGTCCAAATGCCACCACACAACTAGCCGGCAAGAGCATCATCCCTAAAAGTTCTACTATATTACTTATAATAGTGGGGTTTTCCTGAGGCGCTGCTGAGTTAGCGCCCATAAAGCCTCCACCATTAGTTCCTAGATGTTTGATGGCTTCTAATGATGCGATCGGTCCAACGGCTATATCTTGATAAGTTCCTTCTACTGTTTCTGCTGTGACATGAGGAGTAAGTGTCTGTGGAACACCTTGCCAGACAAGAATCAGCGTTGTAATAATTGCTAATGGCATAAGTACCCTCGTGATGATACGTACCATATCCACATAAAAATTGCCCATTCCTTTTCTGTTTGCTATGCCTCTTATAAATGCCATACATACTGCGTAGCCACTTGCTGCAGATGTAAACATCATAAAAGTGATCACGACCATCTGACTTAAATAAGACAATCCCATCTCTCCTGAATAGTGCTGTAAATTAGTATTAGTCATAAAACTAATCACCGTGTTCAATGCCAATGTTCCTTCCATCGCACCTACACCATTGGGATTAAGCAGTGCTCCTCCCTGCACACGTAAAATAACGTACCCTACTGTAATCATTACTAAGTTACTTACTATGAGTGCTCTGAAGTAATGACTCCATCGCATATCCTCTTTTTTGATGCCACATAGACGATAAATAAAGCCATCAATTGGATTACATATAGGATCTAAAAATGTCTTTTTATTATCTGCTACGTGATAAAGATATTTTCCTACTGGTATTAAAATCACAAGAAATAAACACAACGTCAAAATAATTTGAAACATCGTTTACTTCCCCCTTTCATGAATGAATTACTTTCTTAGCTTATCACTTGCGATATTAAGGTAGTGTTAGGATTTTTTTTTTGATATAAATATTGTGTTAAGATAATTGTCGCTCTATTGTTTTTTATTCTTTGACCGCGTATACTTTGAACAACAGTTTATTATTTTTCTTTTAAGAGGTGTTTAACTTGGATTATGATGAGAAAAAACAAGGTAAATTAAAAATCTTTTTCGGCTATGCTGCAGGTGTCGGCAAGACTTATTCAATGCTAGAAGCTGCTCATGTCGCTAAGCAAAATGGCATAGATGTTGTGGCTGGGTACATTGAACCCCACTCTAGACCCGACACCAGTGCACTTATAGATGGTCTTGAAGTGCTTCCCAAGCTCCAATTAAGTCACCGCGGCCTTACACTTCATGAGTTTGATGTTGATGCTGCCATTAAACGTCATCCTGCCCTTATACTTGTGGATGAGCTAGCTCACACCAATATCCCCGGTTCACGTAATACAAAACGTTATCAAGATATTGAAGAACTCCTTAAAGCCGGGATTAATGTCTATACCACCATTAATGTGCAACACATCGAAAGTTTAAATGACGTGGTTTATCAAATTACTAAAGTGCAAGTAACCGAACGTATTCCTGATAAAATCTTAGACTTAGCGGATCAAATTGAACTCGTGGACTTAGAGCCAGATGAACTTATAGAGCGTCTACACAGTGGTAAAGTCTATAAAGATGCCCATGCCAAAAGAGCCCTTGAGCATTTCTTTACAAAAGAAAATCTCATAGCTCTTAGAGAAATATCTTTAAGACGTATTGCAGACCAAGTCAATAAAAAAGCCGAGCAGCTTTATAGCTCACATGGTTATTATACAAATGAGCACATCCTAGTCTGTATCTCTTCTTCTCCTTCTAACAGTAAGGTCATCCGTACCGCCGCGCGTATGTGCAATGCTTTTCATGGTACCCTTACAGCACTTTATGTAGAAACACCTGATACCAATTATCTATCTGAAGAAAACAAAAAACGTCTGCAAACTCATCTTAAGCTTGCCGAACAACTAGGTGCTAGGCTCGTCACTGTTTGTGGTGAAAACATTCCCTTACAAATAGCCGAGTATGCTAAAATTGCCGATGTCTCAAAAATAGTGTTGGGGCGCTCTGCGAATAAACGGTATTTATTTTTCACCCGTAAATTCGTCGATAAACTTACAGAACTTGCACCTCATTTGGATATTTATATTATCCCTGACACGCAGAAGTCTTACGCACCTAAGAAACCTATTGTAAAATCAGACTTTTTCGCACTTTCTTGGGCAGATACCTTCAAGTCTCTTGGCATCCTAGGAGTAACTACCCTTATTGCCGCTTGCTTTCAGTTGCTGCATTTTCATGAGTCAAATATCATTACCATCTATATACTGGCCGTTTTATTTATTGCGGCTTGTACTAGGGGAAGTGTTTATAGTGTTGTATCTTCTTTTTTAAGTGTTCTTATCTTTACTTTCTACTTCACACCTCCTTCATTTTCCCTAAATACCTATGATAGTAGTTACCCCATTACTTTTACGGTCATGTTTGCTTCTGCCATTCTCACCAGTAGCCTCACTAAGCGGATCAAGTGCCAAGCTATCCAAAGTGCCTTAACCGCAAAATCAACTGGCGTACTACTAGAGACCAGTCAAAAACTTCAGAAGGTGACAACCTTTGATGCACTCTACGATGTGATGGGACGTCAAACACGGGAACTCCTTGGCCGTTCCGTGCTTATTTATCCCTTAAAAGATGATCAGCTACTGGATACACCTCTTACTTTTTTTACTGCTAGTGATGTACAGGTATCTGCTTATCTATCCGCCTCCGAAAAAGCTGTGGCAGAATGGGTCTGTAAAAACAATAAAAATGCTGGTGCTATGACCCAAACACTTGGTCATTCCACCTGTCTTTATATGGCCATCAGAAGCCAATCTGCAGTGTATGCCGTCATTGCCGTAGCCATTAACGCCACGCCTCTGAATGCTTATGAACGTAATCTTCTTATTGCCATGCTTGGGGAGTTCGGCCTCTCTCTGGAAAAAGAAGCTATGCTAGAATCCCAGAAAGCAATTTATCTTAAAGCGGAACAAGAACAGCTTCGTAGTAATCTTCTCCGTGCTATTTCTCATGACTTACGTACACCACTTACCACTATTTCTGGTAATGCTAATCTCCTCCTAAGTAGCAGCACTTCTCTTAGTCCATCTAAAAAGCTGGAACTTTATAACGCTATTTATGATGATTCTATGTGGCTTATCGATTTAGTGGAAAACCTCTTATCTGTCACACGCCTCGATACCGACTCTGTCCCACTCACTCTTTGCCCTGAACTTCTAGAAGAGGTTATCTACGAAGCTCTCGAGCATATTGACCGTAGACATTGCGAGTACGCTATAACCGTAGCGTTAGACAATGAATTCCTCATGGCAATGATCGATACGAGGCTCATTATCCAAGTTATCATTAATATCGTGAATAATGCTATCAAGTACACTGCCCCCGGTACGCACATCCATATCCACGCCTTTCAGAAGGACTCTGATTGGATCGTCATAGAAATCAGTGATGACGGCGACGGTATTAGTGATACAGATAAAGCTCACATTTTTGATATGTTCTTTACATCCGCTAAAAATATGGGTGATAGTAGACGAGGCCTTGGTCTTGGCCTCTCCTTATGTAAGTCTATTATTCTTTCTCATGGCGGTGACCTCTGGGTCAGTGATTTCTTACCTAAAGGTACGCTTTTTACTTTCACACTACCAGCAAAGGAGATTCAACCTCATGACTGATTACACACTTTTTCTTGTCGAAGATGATAAGGCAATTATCAATCTCATGTCCGCTACATTTGATACCGTAGGCTATAACTATCGTATTGCTTCTACTGCAAAAGCTGCTCTTATGGGTATTCTTTCTGAAAAGATTGATGTCATCATTTTAGATCTCGGACTTCCTGATATGGATGGTATAGAACTCATCCCTAAGATTCGCTCTTGGTCCCAAGTCCCCATTATTATCGTAAGTGCTCGTAGTGATGACAAGGGGAAGATCTGTGCTCTTGATGCTGGTGCTGACGATTACCTCACCAAGCCTTTTAGTACAGATGAACTATTGGCACGTATTCGTGTAGCTCTCCGTCGTACCCAAGCACTTCATACGCCTCTAGATACCACGACTTATACTTTTACCAATGGTCCTTTGACTATAGACTTTTTATCCCACTGTGTTTCACTAGGCACTACCGAAATCCATCTGACCCCTAATGAATACAAACTTTTATGTTTGCTCGCAAAACATACCGGTAAAGTACTTACCCATAACTTTATTCAAAAAGAAATATGGGGCACCACTTGTGCAAGCGATACCCAATCTTTACGTGTATTCATGGCTACTCTACGCAAAAAATTAGAGCATATTCCCGATGCTCCTAAATTCATTCAGACCCATGTAGGTATAGGCTATCGGATGCTTCGTATCGATGACTAATGACAAAAAGAGTAAGCCCCCCTTACTAGGGAATGCTTACTCTTTTTTTTATAATTCGTTCGGATTATTCGTTTCTTCTGCACTATTCTTTTCTTCTACTGCAATAGGTAGTGCCACCTTTACTTTAAATAAGTCGCCATCAACTTCAATGGCAAGGCGCCCTTTTTGCATCCCTATAAGGCTATTGGCAATGGCTAGACCAAGACCTGAACCTTCTGTACTTCTGGCCTCATCGCCACGTACAAAGCGTTCTGTTAGAAAGCTTTCTTTGCCTGCTAATTGCTCTCTTGAGATATTTTTGATGGTTACGATACCCCACTCATCTTCTCTTGTGACATCCATATACACACGTGTATGACTCATTGCATACTTCGCTACGTTAGACAATAGATTTTCTACTACGCGCCACATATGTCTGCCATCTGCTGCTACATATACTTCTTCTTCACACTGCATCACGATATTTAAGCCATTCATCTCCAGACGGTCTGTATATTCACCTACTGCTTGCTGTACGAATTGACCAAGCTCTAGTGTCTCTAAGTTAACTGCGATATTGCCCGTAGCAGCTTTAGAGGCTTCTACTAAGTCTTGGATGAGTATCTTTAGACGCTCACCCCGTTCAGAGATGATCTCGATATACTCTCTCGCTGCTTCACTTTCGATATTTTCAGCTTTTAAGAGGTCAATATAGCTGATAATCGATGTAAGCGGTGTCTTTAGGTCATGAGATACATTGGTGATAAGTTCTGTCTTCATCTTCTCACTACGCAACGCTTTATCTACTGAGTTTGATAAGCCATCACCGATGTTGTTGATTGTACGTGTCATCTCCTTCATAGCTGGCATTGTATGAGAAAGAGAAATTTTATACTCTAAATCACCAGCTTCGATACGCTTTGCACCTTGTGCTAACACTCGGAAATCATTAGCTATTTTGAAAAGTGCTATCAGTGTCATCCCATTAAATACAAATGCAGCTAATGTAGCTAGTATAAATAAGAATCCACTTCCCATTAATATCATGAATACCAAGATTCCATTAACACCTACAAACCCGATAAACCCTAGTGAGATACCTAGTGGGAGTGTCTTTGCTTCAAGCATATTTTCTTTGCACACATACCAGACCTTTCCAAGTAGTGTATTTCTCCAAAAACTTTTGTTCTTCAAGTGTCTTACAATACTTAAACATACTGCTAGTAGGATTAGTCCTCCTCCTATAGTAAGTATACGAATCGTATAGTTATAAAACTGCATCTGACTGGTCCACATATCTAGTGTACCACTAAGAAGTCTATCCAAACTTATGCTTACACCCATAGCAGTTAAAAAGACAACGATTACACTACCTATACCTTGTATTTCAAAAGGTATATTGTCTATTGCCATCATCTGAACGCCTTCTTTGCCTGCTTTTCTACCTGCTACTGCAGT
>JBOFIT010000007.1:0-11710 GCA_051650305.1 Cellulosilyticaceae bacterium | reverse complement strand
CTAATACCATCGTACAGGTAGCCTCAGGAAGGTTCGGTGTACACAAGGCATATCTAGAGGCAGGTGCAGCTATAGAAATCAAGATGGGGCAAGGGGCGAAGCCAGGTATTGGGGGGCACCTGCCAGGAACTAAAATAGTAGGAGATATCTCAAGTACGAGGATGATTCCTGAAGGGTCAGATGCCATCTCGCCTGCACCACATCATGATATCTATTCTATTGAAGACTTACGACAGTTGGTTTACTCCCTAAAGGAAGCCACAGACTACAAGAAGCCTGTCATTGTAAAGGTAGCAGCTGTGCATAATATTGCCGCTATAGCAAGTGGCATCGCTAGAAGTGGTGCAGACATGATTGCTATCGATGGTTTTAGAGGTGGTACAGGAGCAGCACCTACACGTATCAGGGATAATGTAGGGATACCTATCGAGCTTGCATTAGCAAGTGTGGACCAAAGGCTAAGAGAAGAAGGCATTAGAAATAATGTATCCATCATTGTAGGTGGAAGTATAAGAAATAGTGCGGATATCGTCAAAGCAATTGCTTTAGGCGCAGATGCTGTGTATATAGGAACGAGTGCACTCCTTGCTATAGGGTGTCACTTATGTAGAAGTTGCCATACAGGCAAGTGTAATTGGGGTATTGCCACACAAAGAGAAGACCTAGTGAAAAGACTTAATCCTAATGTAGCGTATAAACGCCTGGTCAATCTAGTGACGGCGTGGGAACATGAAATAAAAGAAATGATGGGTGGCATGGGTATCAATTCCATCGAAACACTCAAAGGCAACCGTATGATGCTAAGAGGCATCGGACTTACAGAAAAAGAATTAGAAATACTAGGCATTGCACATGCCGGAGAGTAGGAGGAAGTAAGGATGCTAACAGCAATTGTAGGAATCAACTGGGGGGATGAAGGGAAAGGTCGAATGGTCGATCTTCTTTCTAAAGATTATAAGTACGTTGTACGTTATCAAGGTGGCAATAATGCAGGCCATACAGTGATGAATGATAGGGGAAAGTTCGTACTTAACTTACTTCCCTCAGGGATTTTAAGACCAGAAGTAGTCAATGTGATGGGTAATGGAATGGTCATAGACCTAGAGCATCTCTATAAAGAAGTAGAGACGTTGAAAGAAGCAGGGATAGCAATCAGTCCCGAAAATTTGAAGATAAGTGACCGAGCGATTATTTGCTTACCCTACCATAAACTACAAGATATTTTGGAAGAAGAGCGACTAGGAGATGCCAAGTATGGCTCTACGAGAAGAGGTATTGCACCTGTATACGGAGATAAATGCTTGAAAAAAGGCATTCAAATGGGAGAGCTCAGGCACAAAGAGGCACTTTACCAAAAGCTTGAGCAGTTGGTAGGGTGGAAAAATTTAAGTATAGAAGGCGTATATGGCAAAGAAAGCATAAGTTTAGAGCCTCTTGTAGAATGGCTAATGAAATACGGTGACTACTTCTTGCCTTATATAACAGATGTAAGTACTTGCTTAGAAGAGGCTGCAAAAAGCAATGAAGCCATTATGTTTGAGGCACAACTTGGCGCTTTAAGAGATATAGACTTTGGTATCTATCCGTATACTTCATCATCATCTACAATAGCGGCTTATGCACCTATCGGGGCAGGGATACCAGGGCAAAAATTAGATGAAACCATCGGTATTATGAAAGCCTACTCTACTTGCGTAGGGGAAGGTCCCTTTGTAGCAAGTTTTGAAGGAGAAGAGGCAGAAGAACTACGAAAAGTAGGCGCAGAGTATGGGGCTGCTACAGGTAGACCAAGACGAGTAGGTCCTTTTGATGTAGTCGCATCAAGCTATGGTGTGCAAATGCAAGGAGCGACTTACTTGGCACTGACAAAACTAGATGTATTGTCTTATATGAAAGAAATCCCCGTGTGTATTGGTTATGAGATCGATGGGAAATTCATAGAGCGTTTCCCTTTGGTACATGAACTTCAGAAAGCAAAACCTATCTATACTTACTTAGAAGGATGGCAAACAGACATTGGAAATTGTCGTACGAAGGAGATGCTACCTTCTCAGGCAGTTGCTTATATTAAGTATTTAGAAGAACTTGTGAAGTGTCCCATTAAGTATGTATCAGTAGGTCCAGAAAGAGAAGATTATATAGTGATGGAGTGAGGATATGAAAAAAGTCTATGTTAATGAAGATTGGTGCCTAGGTTGCCATCTGTGTGAATACTACTGTGCTTTTTCAAATTCAGGTAAAGTCGATATGGTAAAGGCCTTGAAAGATAAGACCATTCATCCCCGCATTCAAATAGAAGATGGGGAAAAAGTACACTTTGCAGTGTCTTGTAGACATTGTACGGAACCACTTTGTGTAGAAGCTTGTATATCAGGAGCCCTTAGTAATCAAGATGGATGTATCGAAATAGATACAAAAAAATGTGTAGGATGCTACACTTGCGTACTGGTATGTCCTTATGGGGCAATCATGCCTTCAGAAGAAGGTGTGGTACAAAAATGTGAGTTGTGCAGTAGAGAATCTGGTGGAGAGCCACCTTGTGTTAAGGGCTGTCCTAATCAAGCTATTGTGTATGAAGAGAGGTGAAGTAGATGAAGTATGTCATTATAGGTCATTCTACAGCTGCTATAGGTTGTGTAGAGGGCATTAGACAAGTGGATAAGGCAGGAGAAATTCTCTTGCTTTCAAAGGAGCGTTATCCCACGTATTCAAGACCGCTTATTTCTTATCTCATCCAAGGAAAGACTGACTTAGAAAGGATGAGATACCGACCTCATAGCTTTTTTGAAAAAAATAACTGTCAGGTGAGGCTAGGATGCGAAGTAGTAAAGATAGATCCAGATACAAAAGAAGTAGTGATACAAGAGGGCGAGCGCGTAGGGTATGACAAATTATTAGTAGCTACAGGAAGTAGAGCTTTTGTACCACCTATACAGGGGATAGAAAACGTACCTTACCATACCTTTATGTCTCTAGAAGATGCAGTGGGGTTACAAGAGTATATAACCAAGGTGAGTCGTGTACTGATTGTAGGGGCAGGACTTATAGGTCTTAAGTGTGCAGAAGCACTTCAAGGAAAAGTAAAGCATATCGAGGTGTGCGACTTAGCACCTAATATACTGTCTAGTATCTTGGATGAGACAGGAAGTAAGATGGTTCAGAAACATCTAGAAGCAGAGGGGATAAACTTCGCACTAGGTGTATCACTAGCACGGGTAGAAGAGAAATTAGCTTTCTATAGTGATGGGCGAGGTGTAGCCTTTGATGTACTTGTCATAGCTGGTGGTGTAAGGCCTAATAAGGAACTAGTAGCTGAGGTAGGTGGCCAGGTAGATAAGGGAATTGTGGTAGATAGCTACTGCCAAACCACCTTAGCAGATATCTATAGTGCAGGGGACTGCACGGAAAGTTATGATATGACCACAGATACCCAGAAGGTACTGGCACTTCTGCCTAATGCTTATTGGCAAGGTAGGTGTGCAGGGTACAATATGGCTGGAGAAGCAAAAGTATACGAAAAAGCAATGCCGATGAATGCCATTGGTTTTATGGGGCTACATATGATAACTGCTGGCACATTAGAGGGGCAGATGTATACTGTGGAGAACTCAGGGAGCTATAAGAAACTGGCTGTTAAAGATGGGCGACTCATAGGATTTGTGATGATTGGTGAGGTAGAGCGTGCAGGGATTTATACAGCACTTATACGTGAGAGACGACTCCTTTCAGATATTGACTTTGACCTCATCAAGGAGAAGCCCCAGCTGATGGCATTTGCCAAAAAAGAGCGCATAGAGATGTTAGGAGGTGCCTAAATGAAAATAGATGCAAGAGGGCTACACTTTAAGGACTTAAATCAGAAAATCAAAGAAGCTGATGAAGTATGCATCACTATAGAAAACTGTATAGGACAGCGCTATATAGGAAGTGGTGTAAGAAATAAGGAAATTACAATAGAAGGCATACCGGGAAATGCGCTAGGTGCGTATCTTGACCATAGTAGTATCTATGTTTATGGCAATGCACAGGATGCTACAGGGGATACCATGGATGAAGGTAGCATCTTTATCCATGGTTCGTCTGGAGATGCCACAGGTTATGGTATGCGTGGTGGGAAAATCTTTGTAAAAGGAGATGCAGGCTACCGAGCAGGCATCCATATGAAAGCTTACGAAGAAAAAGTGCCGACGCTCATTATTGGTGGAAAAGCAGGGAGCTTCTTAGGTGAGTACCAAGCTGGAGGAACAATCATCGTCTTGGGATTAGAAGGCACAGGTGAAGCACCAGTAGGAAGATTCTGTGGTACGGGTATGCATGGTGGTAACATTTATCTCAGATGTGAGCACTTACCCCACGATCTACCAAAGCAAGTAGTAGCAAAAAAAGCTGAAGAAGAGGATTTAAAATACATCTCAAGTGATGTACAATTATTCTGTAGACAATTCGGAATTTTAGAAGAGGATGTATGGGGAAGTAGTTTTTATGTGCTTTCTGCAGATACCAAGAATCCTTATAAGCAACTTTACACACATAACTAAGGGAAAAATAAAGGGGGAAAAAAGGTGTATTATACAAGTCAAGAAGTACTACAATTTACAAAAGAAAACGATGTGAAATTTATAAAATTAGCATTTGCAGACCTTTTTGGTGTGCAGAAGCATATCTCTATAATGGCAGAAGAATTGGAGAGAGCTTTCAAGAGTGGCATTTCCTTTGATGCTTCAGCGGTTAAGGGATTTATGAATGTAGAAGAATCTGACTTACTCCTTTTTCCAGACCCATCAACTGTAGTTATTCTTCCATGGCGTCCTCAGCATGGGCGTGTCATCAGGATGCTCTGTGACATTAAGCATCCTGATGGGCGAGCTTTTGAAGGGGATGGACGCTATATCTTAAAAAAGACAGTAGCAAAGCTTCAAGACAAAGGGTATACATGTAAAATAGGTACAGAGTGTGAGTTCTACCTTTTTGAACTAGATGAGAAAGGAAGAGCGACGAAGAATCCCCACGACTATGCAGGGTACTGTGACATCGCACCACTAGATAGAGGGGAAAATGTACGAAGAGAGATTTGTCTTACCTTAGAAGAGATGGGCATACGTCCGGAGACATCGCATCATGAACAAGGACCAGGACAAAATGAGATAGATTTTAAATACAGTGAGGCATTAAAAGCTGCAGATAATATGATGACTTTTAAGTCGGTAGTAAAAACAGTAGCAGCCCAAAATGGACTGTATGCATCGTTCTTGCCAAAGCCACTGCAAGGTAAGAGTGGTAATGGCCTTCATATCAATGTATCGCTTTTCAAAAACAATCTTAATATCTTTAAGAATACCCCTTATGAGCATTCAGAAGAGGCAGAGTGTTTCATTGCGGGTATACTACGTTATGCCAAGGAGATGACAGTATTTCTTAATCCAATCGTTAATTCCTATCAAAGGCTAGGGGAGTTTGAGGCACCTAAATATGTGACTTGGTCTCATCAAAATAGATCTCAGCTTATACGGATACCAGCAGCAGTTGGTGAGTATGCGAGAATGGAACTACGTTCACCAGATGTGGCATGTAATCCTTATCTTGCCATAGCACTCCTTATAGAAGCAGGCTATAAAGGTATAGAAGAAAAGATAAGTCTACCCAAAGCCACAGATGTGAATTTATATACCGCAAAAAAAGAGGTGGTGGATACACTAGAAAAACTACCTGCTAATCTTTTGGAGGCAGTGAAGTGTGGTAGAGAAAGTACATTTCTAAAAGAGGTACTACCTAAGCATACCCTAGAGACATACTTAAGCGTAAAAGAAATACAGTGGCAAGACTATATAGAGGCTACAGATAAAGAAGTATTAGAAGATAAGCTTTACTTTCCTTATATTTAACCGGTGGATGACACAGAAAATAAGGAGGGAAGGCGATGGAGAGTGTACTCATTGTAGCAAGCTCTGAAAAGACGAGGCAGTTTCTTTTAGAATTGTTGAAAGAAAGTAAGACGAGGGAATTTGAGATGGCAAGTAGCAGCAGTGAAGCAAGGCGTATACTTGTCCAAAAAGAGTTTGACTTAATCGTCATCAATACACCGATTAGTGATGAAGTAGGTATAGACTTAGCAATCTTTGCAACAACCCATACTACCAGTGGCGTACTCCTTATGGTAAAGGCAGAAGAAGCAGATGAGGTAGGCTATAAGGTAGAGGAATTTGGCGTTTTTGTGATTGCTAAGCCTGTGAGTAAGGTGCTTTTTTATCAATCATTAAAGATGATAAGTGCATCAAGAAAGCGACTACGTACACTACAGACACAGAATCTTAAGCTTAAGCAAAAAATAGAAGCCATACGATTGGTGAATCAAGCGAAGTGTGCGATGATCCAGTATCTCAATATGAGTGAGGAAGAGGCACATCGTTATATCGAGAAGCAAGCAATGGATAGAAGAATGACGCGGGAAGAGATTGCTCGTGGTATTCTTCGTACTTATGAGTGCTAAGCGAGAGAATTAGGATAAGAAGTAGCGTTCGATATAACGATAAGTATCAGAAAGGTCTAAGGTATCAGCTAGTTTTTGTAAGTAGGGCACCTTTTTATAATCATCTAAAGCAATAGAGGTATCTAACAGTGGGTTCAATCTGAAAAAGTTTGAACCCATTAATTCTTTAGAAAGTCTTGTGTCTAAAGGCTCAGGTGCATCCATAAGAATGGTATTTAGTGGTTGCTTAACCTCAGCTTGTGGGTTGTAGGACCATTGACTAACGCCCCAGTTTTTTGTGGGGGCAGTGATGCGTTGTGGATAGAGTCCCGTACCTAGAGACAAAAGGCGAAAATCGGATAAGTCGTAGGTTTTCGGAAATACGGAGCGTACATAAATGACCGGTGCAACGGTGGGAGAGTTGACGGATACACCTCCATCGATGAAATTATTATGGGAAGGAAAGTATGTAGGAGCAGCAGAACTGGATAAAGCAGCATCGACTACTTTTTCTGTAATAGTAGGGTTATTCACGATATTATTAAAAAAAACAGTATTAAATCCTTGAGAAAGATAACCTCTCACATTAAAGGAAGGGATAAAGACATAGTGAGGGAGGCCGGCTAAAGTTAGGTTCTTCGGAAAGATATTTGCAAGGACCTCTTGAAGATGAAGATTATTATACTTAGGGCGATAAAGGTTAAAGTGACTGGGTGTGAAGATATATTTTGAGGTTTCATAATCATAAAGGTGATCAATGGTTTCGGGAGGAAGGTCGTAAGCAAGTCCTAGTGCAATGAAAGACCCGGTGGATGTACCAGAAAAAAGCTGAGTCTTTTGGAGAAGTTCAGGATACTTTTTAGTTAGGCGAAAAAGAAGTCTAGCTGAAAGGGCGCCTCTCACACCCCCACCATCAAAAGAAAGAATACGAAATGTAGACATATAAAAACTCCTTGTACATAAGCTTATACTAAATGTATTCTAGAGGGATAAGTTACATGACAGAGGACAAGTTATAAAATGTCAAAGAGAAGTAGATTAAAAAAATCATATAACCTTTCGCGTTATCATAAAATGTTATGATAACAAAACAAAGGGGATAGGATGAGTGAAAAACTATTTTGAGAATGTCTTAAAAGGCTTTAAAGATGAATCAAGTCAGGTTGTACTTAGCGACTATATGCGCACAGCCCCTGATTTCTTAGTTATTGATGTAGACAAAGATGATATGCCAGAAATTTTATTTGGATTTAGGATGGGAAGAGAACGTTATGTAGGTGTGCTTAAAAGAGAAGATTTCGCATGGCGATTATACAATGTAAGTGATTATCGTACAGGAATGAAGAATGGCATATTTGCCCTTGTCCAATTACAAGAAGAACTCTGTATAGCTCCAAGAGATATGGGAAAAGCAATGCAACTTAAGGACCTTTTTGGAGATAAAGATAATACATTTATCGGGATGGTAGATGGCAAAGTATACTATGGTAAGTTAGAAAATATTGAAGAGCCTATGGCAACTTCCATTAGTCCGAAGATGGCTAAGCCAACTTCAATACCAGAAGGAAATGCAGAAGTGATTGATTTCTTACAAGGGGACGTCATTGGAACAGGATGTATAGATAATGTCTCACTTATAGGAGAAAAGTCATTTGGGCAAAGTGCAGGGCTTGTAAAAAATATGCGTATCAAAATAGAAAGCCAAAACTGTGAAGAGAAGTTAGAGTTTAGTCTTCCAGAGGGAAATGGTTATAGTCCTATTTTGTTTTTAGGGGATTTTACAGGCGATGAGGTAGATGAAATACTTATCACGTATTATTCAGCACCAAATGGTGGCTATGTGTATAATTATATCTACCAAATCAAAGATGGAGAACCGAAGCTTTTATTCGATACCCGTGTCTATAATGAGGCATATAATGGGCTGGTACAATATCTAGATAAGTACAAAGTATTAGTAGAAACTGAGAAGTTAGCAAAACAATACCTACTAGACATTAGTATGAAAGATCAGGTATATCTGGATGCCCTATATACACCAGAAGGTAAGTTGAAGAAACCACAAGAGGGTGAAATTCTAGGTGTTATTGCAGCAAACCCAGCTGATTTTGATAGCAATAGAATTTATAACTTATCGGCAGTACAGCAGATAGTAGGTGTAGAAAAAGAAGATACACTAGCCTTACTTGAGACATTCTTCAAGTGGCAATCAGGAAGTGAACGGTTTGAACCATTTATGCAATATGTATCACTTATAGGAAAAGATGTATAAAAAGAAGGAGTTCATAGTGAACTCCTTCTTTTTATACGAAAAATTAAGTGTTAAGAAACATAGAGCTGTTCAATAGCAGTAATCGTACCATTGGTCACCGTAATGGTAGCAAGATAGAGGATACCTTCATTAATATCATCGTATAATTTACTAGGATTGGTGGTGTGAGTTAAAGAAAAGGTATCCGGTTCGTAGGTTAGATAGCTATAGTCCACTACAGATGCAGTGGGGAGCTTAAGGGTCAGAGGCGAGAAGTTACGAAGGTAGGGATCTCCTATGAGAGAGTAATCTTTAGGATAATCGACATAGGTAAAAGGCACAAAAGTCAGTGTGGCTTGGTTGTCAGATGAAGAGATGCTTTGGATACATACAGAGAAAGTACCATCTGTATAAGTCTCAGCAGCGATAGGTGTATTGATGAGTACTGTATTTACAGGCGTATAGTCATACTGATCAATTACGAGAGGTTCATCCATATAATCTAAGGCGATGGTTTCTTTACCTAGGTATTCGACGATGAAAAGTTCTGATTGATCTTTAGCGATAAAAGAAAAAGAATCAGCGAAAGAAACGATAGGAATCCACGTACGATTGTCTAATAAAAAAGCAGGTGTATCTTCGAAGATAGATGCATCATTAAAGCTAGAAGTGCCTGAAGTGGTGTTAAAGATAAAGGTATCAGATCCATTGGATGCAGAGGCTTCGGAAGTAGTAGGATTATAGGAAACTTCGAGAGAAAGAAGGGCAGCAATATCACGGAGTTGGGCATACATTGTGTCATCTTTTATAAGTGGCTGATGTGTGAGTGAAGAAGGGACATTATCGAAAAAAACGAGTTCGGTAGGTAAAGTTTGTGCGCTTAGATACGTTGGCATGAAGCAAAGAACGAAGAGAAGGATAAAGTGTTTGAATTTTATCATATGCATATACACCCCTTAAGTATTAGCTTTACTATTATATATATGCTTGTCCTAAAAATATATGAAAAGAAAAAAAGGTTGCAGCGATTTTTTTGCGATGCAACCTACAAGGGCTTAACTACAAGCATGAATAAAGGCTTCAAATAGAGGAAGCATTAAGTCACACTCAGTAAGCATGATTTCTGGATGCCATTGGACACCTATGGCAAAAGGATAATCGGTAAGTTCGATGCCTTCGATGATGCGGTCTTTAGACCAAGCAGTATCATTGATGTTTTTGCCAAGCTTATGAATCGCTTGGTGATGAAAGCTATTGACTTGCAGGGTGGTGCCTAGAAGGGTGTGTAAAAGTGAATTCTCTTCAGTAGAAATAGTATGGCAGCACTGAGAGCGAGGTGCTGTCTGTGAATGCTTATAACGCTCACGAGGGTATTCGGAGATATCTTGATAGACATTGCCACCGCATGCAATATTAAGAACTTGCATACCACGGCAGATGCCTAGTAAGGGCTTTTGGCGTTGAATTGCGTATTTGGCAGTAGCAAGATGACATTTATCTGCTAGCATATTGGTCTCGCCTAAGAACTTGGTGGGTTCTTCACCATAAAGGAGTGGATTGATGTCATCCCCACCAGCGAGGAGGATGCCGTGACAGAGATTAACTTGACTTTGGATGATAGTTGCGTCGGTTGTAAGAGGGAGAAGAAGGGGGATGCCACCAGCTTTTAAAATAGCAGTCTCGTACTCGCGGTTATTGAAGGTGATGTATTTTCCATCTGTTGTGCCGACAGGTTTGAAGAGAGAATTACAAGTGATACCTATGATTGGTTTACACATAGACAAGCTCCTTTGATTAATGATCTAACACTAATACAATATGAAGCAATAGAGAAAAAGATAACAAAAAGGCACCCTCTTTAGGAGGATGCCTCATTGCTATCTTTTAAGGAATTTATGGAAATTTTTACTTGTTAGCGTAAGCTTTTCTGTAGATCTCTTTAAGTTCTTTTACTTTTGGTAAACGAGGGTTAGCTGTTGTACATTGATCTTCGAATGCTTTGTAAGCTAAATCTTCGATAGCATCCATGTAAGCTTTCTCTTCGATACCACAATCTTTGATTGTTGAAGGAATGTTAAGTTCTTTGATTAAGTCTCTTACAGCTTTTACAAGAGATTTAACACCTTCTTCTGGAGTAGAAGCTGGAAGACCAAGAGCTTTAGCGATTTCAGCGAATTTTTGTGGTGCAATGAACTTCTCATATTTAGGGAAGTTTGTGAACTTAGTTGGAGTAGTTACACCATTGTATTCGATTACGTGTGGTAAAAGAATCGCATTTGCACGACCATGTGGAATGTGGAACTCTCCACCTAATTTATGAGCAAGTGAGTGGTTGATTCCAAGGAATGCATTTGTAAATGCCATACCAGCGATTGTAGATGCATTATGGATTTTTTCACGAGCTACTGGATCTTTAGCACCGAATTTGTATGAACGTGGTAAGTATTCAAATACAAGTTGGATAGCTTTGATTGCAAGTGCATCTGTATAGTCAGAAGCAACGATTGATACGTATGCTTCAATAGCATGTGTAAGAACGTCAAGACCTGTGTCTGCTGTAACGCTTGCTGGAACTGTCATTACGAACTCTGGGTCGATGATAGCTACGTCTGGTGTTAGTTCGTAGTCAGCAAGTGGGTATTTCATGTTCTTAGATTTATCAGAGATAACAGCGAATGATGTTACTTCAGAACCTGTACCTGATGTTGTAGGGATAGCAACAAGTTTAGATTGCTTACCTAATTTAGGGAACTTGTAAACACGTTTTCTAATATCAGCGAATTTTTGTGACATACCAACGAAGTCAGCTTCTGGGTTTTCGTAGAATAACCACATACCTTTAGCAGCATCGATAGCTGAACCACCACCAAGTGCGATGATTACGTCTGGTTTGAATGAACGCATCATGTCAGCACCTTTTCTTACTGTTGTTAAGTCTGGATCTGGCTCTACATCGCTGAAGATTTCTACAGCAACTTTATTTGGATTTTTAG
>JBOFIT010000006.1:0-4144 GCA_051650305.1 Cellulosilyticaceae bacterium | reverse complement strand
TTGCAGTAGAAGGGGCAGTCATCGATGAAAAAGCAGGGATGGTTATCGTCAGCGCAGAGAAACTAGATGGTACTGCTTTTGATAAAGATGCTACCTTTTACTTTACCCAGATAGATATGGAGAAGCCAGGAGGATTGGGATGGGGTACACAGACCTTTGTAAGTGAAAGTGGCGATAAGCTGTATACACTTATCGACTTCTCAGGTTCAAGGAAGTTGGCTAATCAAAAGCTCACTGTGAGAAGTGGGGCTATAGGGGTGTGGCATGATGGAGAAGCAATCCTAGACTTAGCAGATCTATATACTCAAGCACAACATGTACCTGGTACACAATTAACTTCAACGATACCAGAACTTATGCTAGAAGCTATAACTATAGAAGATGGCGAACTAATCATCACCACGTCTTATAAAGGTGAACCGAATCAACACAACATACAACCACACATACGTCTCATAGATACACGAAAAGATACAGAAAGGATGTATCTAGGAGGCACGGCTTCGTGGAATGAAGAACTTAGCCAGCATACGATGATTGACCGCTACCAAAATATAAGTGAAGAAGATATACCTTATATGCAAGTAGCATTAGACGGCAGATATTTTGACTATGATATCAAAGGGAATTGGGAAGTGGCGTTCAACCTAAGTAAAAATCCAAAGGTAATCACAAAGCGCCCTCATATCTCAGTGAAAAGATATGATAGTGAGATTAAAATTAAAGAAGTAAGCGTCTCAGCACTAGGTGTCAAACTTGAAGGGACGAAGAACACAAAGCCTATGAAAATTGATAAAGCCATACTTCATATGAAAGATGGTTCGAAGCTTCATCTCACACGAAATTCTCTCAGTACAGTAGCAAACTACTTCTATACACAGCATATGACAGTAGAGCCAAATGCAGAGGAGATGCTTACATCGGTAAATACAGGCGGAGGCACATCTAGTTCGGGCTTTGGGACTTATTCGGAAAGTGTGATGTCAGTAAGTACACAGGCAACGATGGAGGGGGAGATACTTGTAGCGAGAATTATTGACCTTCAACAAGTGGAAAGTCTAGAAGTAGAAGATATTATCATCAAACTCAACTAAAAGAAGCAATAGGTAATGAAAATAAATGTATGAAAAGAAATCTAATGGGACAATTTAACATTAAAGAAGTTTACAGATTTTTAGAAGGAGTGTGTCCCATGAAGAAGTATATCTATCTAGTAGGTTGTTTACTAGTAGTTGTAGGTTTGGCAGTAGGATGTGGGAGTACAGACGGTATTGTCACACCCAATGATGAGCTAGAAGCATCAGTTCATATTGGTGTTATGCCAATAGTAGATGCCATACCTATTTATCTAGCTCATGAAAATGGTTATTTTAAAGAGAAGGGTCTTGATGTTACAATCGAGACCCTTCCTTTGAATACACAAGGCTACGGGAGTCAAGTATTTGACCTGCAAATGATGGAACCAGTAGATGCTATTGTTAATGAACAAACATATATAAAACAATGTATCAAAACCAATGGTATGTATAGACTCTTAATGAGGGAAAGCTATACATCGCACATGCCAACTAAGATAGCAACTGTCAAAGGAAGCTATAATGAATATCTCATAGATACTTACTTATCAGATTTACAACTTGAAAAAATATATGTAGGAGAAGAAATATTAAGTTTTACATTGCTTAGGAATGAAGAGGTAGATATGGCACTCCTTCCAGAGCCTCTTGCTACCATCGGATTGGAGCAAGGGATGATAGAAAAAGAAGTAAATATACGCGAAGATGTAGGTGCAATTCTTATAGGGACTAAGGGAAGCAAAGCTTTTGTAGAAGCGTATAATCTTGCTGTGGAAAAAATTAATGAAAACCCAGATGTAGGAAAGGCTGTGCTTATGCAGCACTTAGGATTAGAAGAGTTACCAGTAGAGAAACTTGTACTTCCTATCTATATGAAAGGTCATAAACCGACTAGGCAATGGCTAGAAAGTATCTCAGAATGGATAAAACAACAAATATAGGTGTTAATTATGTAAAGCACTGTTATAATATTCTAAAAAGATACGATGAATTCAAAGGAGCGACAACAATTGATGCAAGAACTATTACAACAGGCATTAGAGCAAGGAAAAGAATCGATACATTTAGGCAGCCCAGCAAGTTATATACCAGAACTAGCAAAAGTAGAAGCAAGGGATTTAGGAATATATGTAGTAAGCTTGGAGGGGAAAGAGTATGGGGTAGGTGACTATGAGACAACCTTTACTATTCAAAGTATATCGAAGGTACTGGTACTCACCTTAGCATTACTAGATAATGGGCCAGAAAAAGTATTTGAAAAAGTAGGCGTAGAAGCTACGGGAGACCCCTTCAACTCCATCGTTAAATTAGAACTTAAAAGCCTACAAAAACCACTAAATCCTATGATTAATGCAGGTGCCATCGCAACGACAGCACTGGTACAAGGTAAGGATGGTAAAGAGCAAATCGAGCGTATATTAACCTTTGCAAGAAAGCTTGCAGATAACGAAAATATTAAAGTAAATGAAAGTGTCTATCAGTCAGAATTACAAACGGGAGATCGTAATAGGTCTCTCGCATACTTTATGAAAAGTACAGGTGTCATAGAAGAAGAGGTAGAAGAAGTGATACAAGTCTACTTCAAGCACTGCTCTATTGAGATGAATTGCAGAGATCTTGCACGTATAGGCGCTATCTATGCAAATAACGGGGTATCTCCTATCACAGGAGAAGCAATCATACCAAAGTCTATCTGCCGTATGGCATTAGCCATCATGACAACTTGCGGCTTATACGATGCATCAGGTGAGTTTGCCGTACGTGTAGGCATTCCATCTAAGTCTGGAGTAGGTGGTGGTATGCTGTCAGCAGTACCATACAAGATGGGCATAGGATGCTATGGCCCAGCCATTGATACAAAAGGGAACTCGGTAGGGAGCGTAGAGATGCTTACCTATTTATCGGATGTACTAGATTTAAGTATCTTTTAAATGAAAAATAGCGTACAGAATCGCAGGGTTTAATCCGTTGATTTTGTACGCTATTTTTCATAGGTAAGAGAGGTTTGGCTTATAAGAATTTACTGCGTTACTTTACTTAAAACAACAGTTTCTGTGGTCTGATTGAGTGTTGGTATTTGCAATGTGAAGCTATCTCCAAGTTCAGATGCTAAAACATCAAAAGTAAGTGCGACACGATGTCCTTCAGGTACAGTTTCCATCCACCCAGGACGACCAGTAGTAAAGACATCGCCATTCTCACCTACGAGAGTAGAATGAATGACGTCTTCGTCTATAGGTGCAGTTATAATACAGTCAATTTTTATTCCAGATGTGATCGCTACAGCACTGGTTATCTGAATGTGGCTATTAGGCGTAGTGACTTCGTAAGTTGCACTAGGAAGAGCAGGCGTTTCAGATGCCAATGGAATAGTCACTGTCCAGTCACCAGTAAATGCATTAAGTTGATTGCTTTGTAAAGTAAGTTCTTGAATATCACCATAGTTACCAGCTGATGAATTGAAAATCATATCTACTTCTATTTTGCCCTCCTTGAGAGCGTAAGTATTTACATTTTCAGTTGAAGTGGAGGTGAGGTAGATTTTTTCTCCTTGCTCATTGATAAAAGGTGGCATGTATACACCTTCATCATGAATTTCTTGAAGGATACGTCCTTGGCCATCTTTCATATTGAATTGGTCCACGAATCTTTTACTATGTTGCTCGTACTTGAAGTCTTGGAATAATGTAGGATCCTCAGCTGTAAGCACTACTTTAAGGTGAATAATAGTTGGGTCGATAAAACCGCCAACGACCTCAAGCTGAATACCATTACTTTCACTTATAATGCCCTCAAAAGGCTGCATCGCACCAGATGCTAAAGCAGATTCAACACCTGCGAAGTTGCCTCCAAAAAGAAGTTCTTTAATATCTGCCATCAAAGGCGTTTGTAGACAGAGTGCTCCTGCAACAACGAGACTAGCAGCTACGGCCCATTTCTTAGTTGATCGTTTTTTATTAGATTTTTTCATTGATTTAATCTCCTCATAAGCTAATTGGGTTTTCCGTTTGACGGATTCAGGTAAAACTTCCGTTTGATTGACGTGTTCTTTTATATTGCTATCTAAT
>JBOFIT010000005.1:0-3843 GCA_051650305.1 Cellulosilyticaceae bacterium | reverse complement strand
TTAAAAATATAAAAATGTTCGATTAAATAATGATTATAGTGGTTTAAATAAGTCATTTAAAATAAAATGTTTGATTTTAGTTAAAAGATATATTATCATAAAAACGAACTAAATATAAAAACAAGGGGGAAATGTTCGTGAAAAGAATGATGAATAAGGTTGTTGTGATGATGATGTTTGTTCTTTTAGCAATGCCAGTTTTTGGGGCACAAAAGGCAGAACTTACGATTTTTCATACCAATGACACACATGGTAATGTAGAAGATGATGGTAGAAGTACAATTGGGTTTGGTAAGATGAGTAGTTACATAGAAAGTTATAAAGCAAGTAATCCGAATGTTATCGTATTAGATGCAGGGGATATGTTCCAAGGAGCACCTTTTGCTAACGTTGAGCAGGGGCATAGTCTTGTGTCAATCGTAAACCAAGTGGGCTATGATGCGATGGCAGTGGGGAATCATGAGTTTGACTTCACTGCAGATAACTTAAAAGCAATCGAAGCAAAAATCAATTACAGCATGCTAGCTGCTAATGTTTATAAAGAGGGTGCATTAGCATTTAAACCATACATAGTAAAAGAAATAGAAGATGTAAAAGTAGGTATCTTTGGGATGGCTACACCAGAAACCGCATACAAGACACATCCAAATAACGTAGCGGGCTATGAATTTAAAGATCCTATCGTAGTAGCGAAAGAAATGGTAGCGACTTTAACAACAGAAGAAAAAGTAGACGTTATTGTAATGGTAGGCCATATGGGTGTAGACGAAGGTGCACCAACATCTGTAGAGATTGCAGAAGCAGTAGAAGGCATCGATGTCATCGTAGATGGTCACAGCCATACAAAACTTGACGAAGGTATGATGGTAGGAGAGACACTTATCGTTAGTACTGGTGAGAAATTCGGCAATATTGGCAAAGTAGCACTTGTGATAGAGGATGGCAAAGTAACGACAAAAGAAGCGACACTTATTAGCTACGAGATGGTAAAAGAAGTGGTAGCGAATGCTGCTATTACAGAAGAAATCGCTCGCGTAAAAGCAGAGCAAGAAGTAGCACTTGCAGAGGTAGTAGGCGAAACAAAAGTAGACCTTGTAGGTGAAAGAGAAGTTGTAAGAACAGGTGAAAGTAACTTAGGTCAACTTATGACAGATGCTATGCTTAAAGAGACAGGCGCACAGATCGCTATGACAAATGGTGGTGGTATTCGTGCATCAATCCCAGCAGGTCAGATTACAAAGCAACAATTAGTGACAGTCTTTCCTTTTGCAAATACAGTTATGGTAAAAGAATTATCAGGTGCAGACGTTGTAGCAGCACTTGAACATGGCGTAAGCAAGTACCCAGAGCAAAATGGTGCATTCGCACATGTGGCAGGTATCACCTTTACATTAGATGCTTCAAAAGAAGCGGGTAGTCGTGTAAGTAATGTAGAAGTAGCGGGTAAAGCACTTGAAATGGATGCTTACTACACAGTAGCGACTAATGACTTTGTGGCAGTAGGTGGCGATGGCTATGAAATGTTCAAAGCTTATCCAATTAAAGCTGAAGTTAATACACTTATGGATATCTTATTAGGTGCTATCGAAGCACAAGGCGTTGTAGAGCAGACAGTAGAACCTAGAATTGAAGTTGTTTATAGTGACTTAAAAGTAAGAGACTTTGCAGCAAGAGAAGGATTTGAAGTAGGCTATGAGGCGAAGACACGTGTTGTAACACTTACAAAAGAAAAGCTTGTGATTACTTTTGTAACTGGTGCAAAAGAATGTGTGGTAGATCAAGCAGGTACAGAAACAAGTGTTGTATTTGATCAAGCTGTTCAAGTCAAAGAAGATATGAACTACTTAAATAAAAAGCAGATGGATACTTTAGTAAGTTTTATTCCAGCAGCTTAATTTGAATAGTAACCCAAAACGATTGCTAAGGGGGAAGAGACCTCTTAGCAATCGTTTTTTTATTTTTAAAGAGAGTGTTGACAAATAAAATTGGCAGGAGTACAATTTGTTTTGTGAAAATTTTAATTATTTAAAAAATACAAACAAAAGGAGGGATTGAAGTGAAAAAAGGAATAAGCTTTTTGATAAGCATGGCATTAATCATAGGCACCTTTGCACCGATACAGTTACATGCGAGTCAACCAGAGTTGAAGAAGTTACCAGATGTAGGGGAAGTGGTAGCGGGCTTCAAAACGTTAGAAAGAGGGACGATGGATATTGTCAATGCAGATACGGCTTTATTTGAGCACGAAAAAAGTGGTACACAATTAATCTATATTCAAAATGGTGATAAAGATAGGGCATTTGATATTTCTTTTAAAACACCAGCAGTGGATAACACAGGGGCCAATCACATACTTGAGCACAGTGCTGTTTCCGGCTCCGAAAAGTATCCATTGAAGTCCATTATCTTCTCTATTATTAATCAAACATACAGTACATTTGCAAATGCTTTTACCACACCTAATTTCACATCATATCCAGTAAGCTCAATGAGTGAAGATCAACTGCTTAAGCTTATGGATGTGTATATGGATTGCACTTTGAATCCAAGTATTTATACAGATGAAAAGGTCTTTGAAAGAGAAGCATGGCGTTATGAAAAGGCCAATGCAGAAGCACCTCTTAGCATTACAGGTACTGTCTATAGTGAGATGCAAGGAGCATTAGGCAACATAGGGAGTGCAGCTTATTATAATGTGATGGATGCATTATTCCCAGAAAGTGTCTTGGCCAATATCTCAGGTGGGGACCCAGAGTGTATACCAGACCTTACTTATGAAAGACTTCTTGAAGTACATCGTACGTACTATCATCCATCCAATGCATTGATTGTACTTTATGGCGATCTTGACTATGAGAAGTTCTTGACTTATTTAGATGAAGCCTACTTATCCAAGTATGATAAAAAAGAAGTGGTTATAGACAATGGTTATGTACAGCCATTTAAAGCACAAGTAAACAAAGATTATGACTATCCAGTAGCGAAGACGACTCAGACTGCAAAGGGTGCACAAGTAGACTATGCTTATGCATTAAGTAATCTTACAACAGAAGAAGTAGTAGCGATGGACATTGTGACAGCAGTACTTGGTCATGATGCATCTACTTTGCAAAAAGCATTTAAACAATCAGGGATAAGTGGCAATTTAACAGTAGGCTATAACATCAGCTTACCACAGCCTATCTTGATGTTTTCCGTACAAAATACAGATGCTACAAACAAAGAGGCAATCAAGACATTGATTGACAAGAGCGTAAGTCAGATGCTAGAAGAAGGATTCGATGATGAAATTGTAGATGCGATCATTGCATCAGCAGAATTTTCTAATGCCAATACAACAGAGATGTCAAATGTAGGTGTCAATATAAGTATGGCAGTTGCACAAAACTGGGTAGCTAGAGGAGACTTCAGCTATATAGCAGACTACAACAAACACTTAGCTACAATTAAAAATCAAGGAGAAAGTAAGTACCTAGAAGATTTGGCTAAGAAATATATCGTAAATAATCAACATGCAGCACTTATAGCTACAGTACCTAAGGCAGGACTGCTAGAAGAAAACAACGAAAAGAAAGCAGCGAAAATACAATCAATAGAGCAAAGTATGACACCAGAAGAAGTACAAAAAGTTATGGAAAAAACCACGGCATTTAATGCATGGAATGCTAAAGAAGAAGACCAGGAGCTGGTCAAATCACTTCAAGCAGTTGGCATTGCAGCATTACCAGTAGAATTAAAAGCTTATACAATACATGACGAGACACAAGATGGTGTCAGATATTTAATGGCAGAGGCAGATGTGGCAAATACAATCAATGCGAATTTGCTATTTGATACATCAGG
>JBOFIT010000004.1:0-11064 GCA_051650305.1 Cellulosilyticaceae bacterium | reverse complement strand
TGATTTTTGCCCCTAACTTATTCAGCTCTTCGGCAATTGCATGAAGGCGGTCACATTCTTTAATACGAAGTCGACTTCCATTAATGACGTGACTTTCACCTTCACTTAATGCCAGTGCGACTGTCACTACCGGTATGATATCCGGGCATTGTTTCGCATCTACTACGATACCTTTTAAGGTTTCACCACCAAAAGACATCGCCCCCTCTTCAAAGGTATACTGTGCTCCCATTGCTTCAAGAATAGGGATACAAGCCTTATCCCCCTGTGCTGAATCAGGCTGTAGCAGTGTCCCTGACACTGCATTACCAAGGGCTCCCGCTACAAAGTAGAAGGCTGCCTGTGAGTAGTCCCCTTCCACCGTATAGTACGTCGGCACATACTGTTGATTCCCTGGAATTTCAAATATGTTGTAATTACCATCTACATTATGAATGGTAATGCCAAAACGCTTAAGCATCTGCAAGGTAAGGTCTATATAACCTTTAGATTCAAGCTCCGTAGTAATAATAATTTTTGAATCCCCTTCTAGAAGTGGTAGGGTAAATAAAAGACCTGTAATAAATTGTGAACTGATATTCCCTGGTACTTCATAAACCTCTGGCTTAATCACACCTTCTATTTGCAAATTCAGTTCGCCTTCTGTGAAGTCATACTTAATCCCCTGTCTATCAAAAATCTCATAAAACACATCTAGAGGTCGCTTCCCTAAGTTACCTTTTCCAATAAACCTAACTTTATTTGTACGTGCAATACTTACAGGTACTAAAAAGCGTACTGTCGAACCAGATTCATTGCAATCAATCACAGCTTCTCCAGTGGTAAACGTATGGGTTCCATCGATTATAAGTGCATGCTCTTTTCTTTCGATGATGGCTCCTAAAGCACGCATGCCTTCAATCGTAGCAATCATATCATCTGAAAAATCAATGTGGTCTATGACGCTTTTACCCTTGGCAAGACTTGCACAAATGATGGCACGATGGGCCATACTTTTAGATGGTGGAATCGCTACTGTCCCTTCTATTTTCTTAGGTTTAATGGTGAGTTTACTCATAACTGCCTCCTTTGTTTATGATTTTTCTATTAGATGCTTCTACCTACTGCATTTGCAATAACGCGTAATTCATTGATGAGTACATCGTATTCTTCTGGTTTGATAGATTGCTGACCATCACAAAGTGCATTAGCTGGGTCATTGTGTACTTCTATAATAAGACCATCTGCCCCTACTGCGATAGCTGCTTTTGAAAGTGGCTCTACCATCCATGCCTTACCTGCTGCATGACTTGGGTCTACAATAACTGGTAAGTGGCTAAGTTTCTTAATAACTGGAATCGCACTTAAGTCTAAAGTATTACGTGTGTAAGTCTCTACTGTACGAATACCTCTTTCACATAAGATGACTTTCTCATTACCACCTGCCATAATGTACTCTGCTGCCATGATGAGTTCTTCAATGGTTGCTGAAAGTCCACGCTTAAGCAGGATCGGCTTCGTTGTTCTTCCAAGTTCTTTAAGAAGGTCAAAGTTCTGCATATTACGTGCTCCTACTTGGATTACATCCACATCTTGTTCGAATACATCGATATGTCTTGTAGACATAATTTCTGTAACGATTGGTAGGCCTGTAGCAGCTCTTGCTTTCTTAAGTAATTCTAGGCCTTCTAATTCTAGACCTTGGAAACTATATGGTGATGTACGTGGTTTGAATGCGCCACCTCTTAGGAAACCAGCTCCTATTTCTTTTACTTGCTGTGCAATCGTAATGATTTGCTCTTCTGATTCCACTGAGCATGGCCCTGCAATAAGTGCTATTTTTGCACCACCGACTTCACTATTACCTATCTTGTAGATTGAGTCTTCTGGCTTGAAAAGACGATTGGCTCTTTTGAATGGTTCTTGTACGTGCATCACTCTCTCTACATTTTTGTTTGCTTCTAATTTAGATGAATCCACAAGACTTGTGTCACCTATCACCCCAATAACTGTTTTTCCTGTACCTGTAACAATATGAGCTTCTACACCCAGACCTTCTATTCTTCTAATAAGACTATCGATTTCCTCTTGTTTGGTTTGTGGTTTTAATATAACTATCATACATTATGCTCCTTTTCTCTTTTCATTATTTTTTCTATTCTTTTTACTTCTTTTTACTTAAGCGCGCTTATTATTTATATAAAAAAATGAGGCCCATTTGTATGGGCCTCATTTATATTATCAGTGATGCTGTTATCTGATATTATAATGTATTTGTAGAAAGGTATCTATCGTTCACCCAAGGTTGGAATCTGTATTTTTTTGTGCACAACTTTAAACCAGCGCTAAAATAAAAGCCCCAGCTAAAGAAAAAGCTATAAAATTGTGCTACAAATTCCTTTCTTAGATTGTTCATCTCGTTACCTCACATTTTTTCTTTTTAATTTATTATACTTTTTATTAAATATATGTCAAATTAAAATTTTCCATCTTGTTTAACATAAGTTTTGCTGTTTTATCTATTTTTTTATGGTTATTTTTTTATGTAATGTATTATTTTATGCAATACTCCCAATTCAGACCTTTTGTTTCTTGCATCTCTTGTATCTTTTTCTGTGTATCACTTTTTGTTTGTTCTAAATTTTGATGCACCATTCTATAAGTTGCACTGATTACTTCTTGCCATGATAACCTTTGTTGTGGTGAGAAGTGTCCCTCTGTTGCACCTAAAAGCCCTCTCTCCATGACAAACTGAATCACTTCTTCATGTTGTCTTCCTAAGTTTTTCGTATCTTGTAATGGCACATACGCTTCATCTGCCACTAACTTTAATTCCCACTTCTCTGTGATGTACTTCATAAGATGCGCTAATTGTAAGCGTGTGACGTGTCCTGTATCTGCTATCCCCTTCTCTTGTAAGTACTGTCTCACTTCCTGAATAGTCAGCGTACCTTTCTTGAAGCTTTGCTCCAGCAATACTACGAGCTCGTCTAAGGTTATGGATGCACCATAATCAAGTGCTAGCTGGTCTATCCAACCTCTTTTGATAGCGTATTCAATGGATGGCTGTGCCCATGTAGCCGCTGTCTTATTGATGAGTTTATGGGTTCCATCTGCTTGCTGCTCTGTCTTAAAGTATGTACTTCCGTATTGGAAGAGCTCATTAATCGTCGTATACTGTGCAGGTGTCTTCGCTTTCATGACAACCGCCACTAGTTCAATATCTGGATACACTGCCTTGGCTACTAATGTTTGGCCTGCATCATCATGGTACCCTGTCTTTGCTGCTACTACATAAGGATTATAATACATCGAATCTTTTTTTAATAGTCTATTTTTATTATATACTGGTAAAGTCGTTGCGCGGTTTATAACTTCTACAGGATACCAGCTCACTTTTGCAAGCTCCCGTACCACCGGATTATCAAATGCTTCTCGTGCAATCTGTGCCATATCGTACGGTGTTGTATAATGCCCCTCATCTTGATAACCATGTGGATTCACAAAATGGGTATCTCTCGCACCACTTTGCTTTGCTCGACTATTCATTTTCTCACTGAAACTTTCAATACTACCTGCATTTTTGATTGCTAAATCATGGGCTATAAAGTTATCTGACCCCGCCATAAGTCCATACAAAGCATCTTCGATGCTTATTTGGTCCCCTACAAACATGCCAATATGGCTACTATCTGCCGGCACTTCTGCCACACTCTCTTTACTTTTTATGATAGAACCCTCTTTGGGTGTTTCTTCAACAATGAGTAGTGCCGTAAGTATTTTTGTAATACTTGCCGGATAAAATCTCTGGTAACCGTTCTTCTCATAAAGTACGGTATTTGTCTTTGTCTCGATCAGCATGACCCCTTCTGCTTCTATTATAGGAAGCGTCATCCCCGATGCCCCTATTGTTAACATGAAAAACATAACAAATATAGTGATGCTCTTTTTACACATTTCCATTCCCCTTCTTATGTTTACTCCTCTTTATTGTACCATAGGTTGTCCCTAAATATATATTTTTTATTTATAACGTACCCATCGCATACGATAACATTGTATCGCAGTATATCCTAGCTTTTTTACAAGCTTATGATTCACATAAGCCCCTACAGGTGCGCCAATAATAGGTAGCATTTGTAAGAGTTTCGCTACATCTAGATAATCTCTGTATTCTTGTTGAAAGCTTCTCCAATCAAAATCTCTCAAGTCCTCCGGTATACTCTTTTTATAGTGCTCCCATTGTTTGATACGTGAAAAAACTTCGCTTATATGCTCTTTACTTGAAAACGCTATCTCAAAAATACTTAATATATAGAGTCTCTCCTTATAATTCCTCGTATCCACGCCATAAATTGCAGCAAGTTCATACAGCATCTTCATTTTAATGCTTAACAACAAGGGAAAGTCCGCCATACCGGCTATAATGCCTCCACTTCCCGTTCCTGCACCTTCTACCATAGCAATCTTTTGGTACGTATCGATCACCTTTTTTGCACGTCTATCTCGTTCTCTTAAATCAATCTCCACTTGTGGCATCTGAGTGGTATAACGTGCTCCCGTTAGTACTACCTTCGTCATTTCTCGAATAGCTGTGGTTACTGCCTGATGAAACGCCTCTGGATATAAGGCATTGATTTTTATTTGAAGTGCTTTTGAATGCTTCTCAAAGGCACTGCTTTCTTTTAGTATCTGCCTTTCCCACCTATAAAGCTCTACTTTAATTTGATCGATGTACTCCATATGCTCACTCCATTTTTCCCATTGCCGTCCTGACTGGGGTAATCTTCTTTATTATACTACGTTTTTAGGTTTTGATTCTCCTGAAAGCAAAAAAAAGAGGCCATTGCCTCTTTTTATTCACACGCTTCTACTCTCACTATAAAATGCCCTGTAGCATGACGTGGATTTGCAACATATAGATTTCTAAGTGGCATATACTCGGTGATCATACCATGACTCACACCTTCAAAACGGACTGGATACGTCTTCGTCGTATCAATCTGCCTTATATCAAAAGAAATGTCCTGATCGCCTACTGCTGAAATAACGTGCCATTTTAATTTACCTTTATTCTCTAATTGCACTGTACAGAAGTTTCTACTTGCTCGTTGTTCGTTACCTTCTTCTATACAAGGTTGACATGCTACTGTCGCCATATCGCCCATTTAAATACCCCCTCTATAAACCACTTTTTAATTTTCTAAATATAATATAATTATATATAATTTTATTTACTTTAACAAGCTTTATTGCACAAAAAAAACAGGTGTACACCTGTTTTTTTTGACTATATACCCGAATTCCCTCGTTCTGCGCTGGCTCCATCTATATTTTTGCAACTATATACATTACCTGAGAGGCTACTCACTGGTACAGGTGTTACACCTACTACGATATCTTCTAAATACCCTGGACATTCCACTTCATGCTGACGCCTACGATCTTCAAAGAAAGCCTTTGCTTCCTGTATGAGTTCTAGCTCAATGGCTTCACTTCCCATCGCTTGTAATATTTCCTTTGTCTCATACACACGGCAGCCTCTTGATTCTGCACCGATGGTCGTATACGCATAACCAATCTCTACAGGCGTCATATTCTCATACTCTAGTTGTTGGTCTTTACAGTAATGGTCTAAATAATCGTTGTCTTTCTCCATGCAGTATTCTGCTACTTGCTCTGCATCGTCATAACACATACATTTATTTTTAGGGGAAATAACTACATATTTCATGGGCAAGCTCCTTTGTATTTTTTCCCCCTTATTATACATCGTCTACTACTTCTTTATGCGTTTCAAGTCATTTTCAACGAAGTGTGCCCAGTCACCTTTTGCTACTTTTCTTCCTTTTTTCTTTGCATAACTTGCGTTGACATACATATATGTCCATCCTTCTTCTTCGCCAGCTTCGGTAGCAACCTTTATCTTTTTACGCACGTAAAGATTGTCTTCTCCTTCTCCAAAGTAGCCTTCTAAGAAATCAATGCTTTTAAGAATTTTTTCTTGAGAGACGGTCAAAAGCTCACCATAGATGGTTTCTTTACCTTCTACAACTGCTGGATACCCTTCTGGCAAATGAAAAAGTTCCCCTTTTATAGTTGCTTCTTCCACTTTTCTCACTCTATTTTTAAGCACCTTATCATGATTCCAAAACTGTGTACGTAGTGATCCGTATACAAATATTTTTTCCATCGCTGTCATCCTCCTACTGCTGTCACATCCTATTTTTCTAAAAAAAAGAGAGGCAAACTAGGCCCCCCTCTTATCTTTTTATTAGCAAATTGCACCTGCTGCAATGCGTATATCTTCTTTTGCCTCACAAGCCGTTTCTATACATGTCTCTAAGCCTTTAACAATATCTGCAAGTGCCATAGATGGCATATTAGGCTTCGTTATAACTTGCTGTGGAATATACGGTACATGTATAAAGCCTGCTCTTATATTTGGATACTTTGTATGTGCCATATGAAGTACCCCATACATCACATGATTACATACAAAAGTCCCCGCTGTATTAGATACCGATGCTGGAACACCTGCCTTTACCATAGCTTGTGTCATCGCCTTGATCGGTAATGTCGTGAAGTAAGCTGCTGGCCCACCTTCTGCTACAGCTAAATCAACTGGTGCATTCCCTTCATTGTCATCGATACGTGCATCATCAATATTAATGGCTACACGCTCTGGTGTTACCCCAAAACGTCCACCAGCTTGTCCTACCGAGATGACTACATCTGGTGCATGAAGTTTGATGGCTTCTTCTATCTTTTCTAAACTCTTACCAAATACTGTAGGGATTTCTAGTTTGATAACCTCATGTACCCCTATTTGTGATGGTAAAGCTTTTACTGCTTCTAATGCTGGATTTGTTTTTTCTCCACCAAAAGGATCAAAACCTGTAATAAGTACTTTCATCATCATGCTCCTCTCTTAAAATGCTAATACATACATTAAGATAATATGAATGATCAGTAATGGTATAGCTACCACTGCTTGATGCTTGATTACTGCGTTTTTATCTTTAATATCTAATAAAGCTACTGGTAACATATTAAAATTCGCTGCCATTGGTGTTAACAGTGTACCACAGTAGCCTGCTGTTAACGCTAAAGTCGATGCTACGATGACATCTCCACCTTGTGCAAAGACGAAAGGTACACCGATTCCCACTGTAATAACTGAGAAGGCGGCAAAAGCATTTCCCATAACCATCGTGAAGACTGCCATCCCCACACAGTATGCAATCACACCAATTAAGATATTACCTTCTGGTATCACTACTGAAATACCATTAGCAATAACATCACCTACACCTGCTTCTGTAAAGAGTGTACCAAGTGATGCAAGAAGCTGTGGTAAAATACACGTTACCCCTACTGCTTGTAACATACGGTTGCTATCTTCTCCTACAGTCTTTGGTGATACTTTTGTAAGTCCAAAAGTTAGAGCAAGTGTAGTGATTGCCGCTACACCGATAGCTACTGTTCCACTTAACTCTGTGAACTGAGCAATAAGAATAACAAGTACTGCGATTGTTACAGATGGTAAGAATATTTTATTGCCTAAACGCTCAGCTTGCTTTGTAGCAAACTCAGTCGTTGGCATATTTACTTTACCCATTCTTACTTTCTTACTTGCTGTAAGTATACCGATCCCTACAAGTAGGATACCCACTAAATTGCCTGGCAAGTAGCTACCAAATACAAAGATGGTTCCTAATATAAACCAGAAAAGTGCTGTTCCTATACGTGTTGTATGCTCTGTGTCTTTTACGACATGAAAAGCTACTAAATACATCAGTAAGCCTACTAATATATAAAAGAGTTCTAATAATGTATTATTCATTGTTGTCACCTCTCTTATGTCCTAATTCTCGCTTAATGGTACGGTCAAGATGTCTATTTTGTAAAACGCCAAGTACTAAAGCAATAACTGCTACTGGTATAGACAGTTTGACAATCTGTAGTGTATCTACCGCATATCCTAGCCCTTCTAGTGTCCCTGCAATAAGGAGTACCCCTGAGTTTGCTAAGAAAATATTTTGTGCAAAGAAATTACCATAGTTATCTGAAGCAGCAGCTGCTACTTTGATTTTCTCTTTTGTCTTCTCATCCACTTGCCCATACTCTCCAATAGCTGCACCTTGTGCCATTGGCTCAATAAGTGGTCTTACGAATTCTGCTTGTCCAAGTCTTACCCCCATTGCAATAGCAATCTGACGGATAAGTTGATATAAAGAAATAAGCTTTCCTGTTGATAAACTCTTTATATTACTAATTAATAGTGTTGCACGTTCTTTAAGGCCGTATCTTTCACATACCCCAATAATTGGTAAGATAAGTAAAAATAATGCCATATGTCTTTGATTTACAAATGTACTTCCAATAGTATTTAATATTTCATTAAGCCCCATATTGGCCACGAGTCCTGTTACGATTCCTGCCGTTAGTACAACTGCTATTGTATCAAGCTTTAACATAAAGCCTACAATAACAACTAAAATACCGATTAGTTCCATATTTATTTCTCCTTCCTTATGTTAACCTGTACCATTATACCCTATAAATTGGAAGAAATAAATATTTTTTGGATAGTTGTACTTAATTTCCAATACTATGACCTAGAAATTTCCATCCATGTACACTTGCCATGAGGCACAAATCCACACTTTTTAGCCAGTCCTGGAGACATCTGATTGGACTCTAATATTTGTATATAAGGTACCTTGCCTGCCTTTAACATCGTATCCATTAATACAAGGCTTACTTCTTCTGCATAACCTTTTCTGCGGCTTTTCTCCACTGTATACATAATCCCCATAGAGTCATCTTCATGCACCAGTACCCAGCACACTAGTTCCCCTTCTTCATAAATCCCTGCACTTGGTCTTAATGTTAAGTCTTTGGTGATAGCCTCTATACTCCAGTCATCCTTAAAGGTGTAGTAATGATTGATACGCTCTACCTCTTCCACTGGAATGGTAACGACCTCACTTTTCACCACACTAAGATCCACTGTAGGCAAAGGATAATAATAAATGTCGCATGGATTTTCCCACACTGGTGTATACATCTCTTTGACCTTTTCTGCTAACTCCCTTTTGATCCCTGAAAAGATATACTGGGTCTTTTGTTCAAAGGTCTCAAACACATGGTGTACAAATGCCGTATCTTTGGCATACATATAACTTACTCCGTCTATTTCCATATAGACCCCGCTTGGTTGTTCACAATCATCCACATAAAACGGTATATCTTCCTCATAGTTTAACGCCCCCAGTATATTAAGATTGGTAATCTCATCGCTTTTCAAAAGTTCCCCTATGGCATCACTATACGCTACTTTTGTTAATTTCATTTGCATTTCCCTCGCTTCCCTTACTTTTGTTTTTTTATTATACCCCTACTATTTTTCTTAGCGCCATTAAATCTTTAATTTCATAATCGCTCTTGATGTCTTCTCTTGCCTCTATGCCTTTAGGGTTATACCAGCACGTCTTAATCCCTGCGATATTGCCCCCTTTGATATCTGCTGTTAAGGAGTCTCCGATTATTAATGTACGCTCCCTGTCCACTTTTCCCATTACTTCAAATACTTTATCGAAGAAAAGCTTATGTGGTTTACTTACCCCCAGCTCCTCTGATATAAAGACTTTGTCAAAGTACTCTATAAGTCCCGATTTCTTGAGACGGTTGTCCTGAATCACTTTAATCCCATTAGTCACCACCGCCATACGGCAGTTTTTCTTTAGTATCTCACATATCTCTAGTGCATGCTGAATAGGGTATGCCCCTTCACTTAATGCCTTTTCATAATACTTGCTTACTTCTAAGGCATCTGAAGCATTGCCTATCGCTTCTAGAAACAGCTCAAATCTTCTTAGTCTTAAGACTTCCTTTTCGATCTCGCCTCGCTCCAATGCTTCCCATAAGCCTTTGTTGATACGACTATAGGTTTCATAATGCATTTCTTCATAGTCCTCACCAACATAGGTCATCATTCCTTTGAAGGCCTCCTGCTCTGCTTTTTCAAAATCCAAAAGTGTGCCATCAATATCTAGTAAAATCATGTCATATTTTATCATCTGGTGTACATCCTTTCACTCTTATATGCCTCCTATTATACATCAATCATCTTTAATACGGTACTCGCATTCTAGTCCTCGTATCCTTAATAAAAGCTACAGCTGCCTCATAACCTGAGTTATATAATTCTTTCTTATCTTTTTTAGTTAATTCAAAGTCTGTCGCTTTAATATCAAATGTTGGAATGTTAATCATCTTAATTTCCTTACTGTTGCTAAAGTAGAGTTCTTCATTGGTATAAAGCGCCATCTGAATCACATCTAGCAAGTATGCGATGGGGGATTGGAACATGGAGGTATCCTCCTTTTTATCCGCTAATAAATTAAGACCTACTGTAGGATACTTCCCTCGCATCCTATCATCGAAGAGCCATACGGGAAAATTACTTATAAGCCCCCCGTCTACGATGAAATTCTTTTTATTCTCTTCTTTTAATTTGATGGGACAATAATAAAATGGAATGCTAATACTCATCCTCACTGCCTTTGCCAATTCAAATTCCATGGGGTCTATGCCATACTTCGCCAGTCCATCTGGAAGGATAAGTATCTCCTGCCTCGTCACATCTGACGCAATAGCTTTAAATCGACTCATGCCATCAATGGCCACATCTTTAAATTTCGTCTTTCCCTTCGCTTTAAACTTCTCCTCTAGGAAAGTTTCTACATAGTCACTATTATATAAGCCTTTAAAAAGCACCATACTTAATATTTGCCCGATAATTGGTATGCGCCCTATTTTGATTGGACTTCTAAACATGGTAAAATCCAGTTCATCCATAATATCTTTAATTTCTTTTGCAGTATAACCTACTGCTACTAGTGAAGCAATAATAGCCCCTACTGATGTCCCAGCTATTTGCCCCCATTCATACCCATTCTCCTCAAGGCATGCCAATGCTCCTACAAGTGCTACCCCCTTCACCCCTCCGCCTTTACACACTAGATTTGCTTTCATGGTATCTCCCCTTTTGAAATATCCTTACTCTATCCATATGAT
>JBOFIT010000003.1:0-2662 GCA_051650305.1 Cellulosilyticaceae bacterium | reverse complement strand
GCTACAAAGCAAGATGTATTAGATTTAGGGATTCGTGTAGGGGATTTTATCTATATGGATACCCGTCTAGAAGTCACAGAAAATGGCTTTGTAAAAACACGTTATATTGACAACAAGGCAGCGGTGGCTATCGTTATGGAGCTATGCAAAAAGTGGCATAGAGAGAATAAGAAGCCTGCATATACTACTTTATTTTATATAAGTAATTTTGAAGAGATGGGACATGGGGTTTCAAATGTCTTTGATGAAAGGGTACATGAATTTGTGGCATTAGATATTGGGATAGTTGGTCATGGACAGCAGTCTACAGAGTACACTGTAAGTATTGCAGCAAAGGATGCCAAGACTGTATACGACTATGAGCTTAGACAAAAACTTGTGAATCTGTGCAAAGAGAATGAAATAGGTTATGCAGTAGATGTCTATAACCGCTATAGTTCAGATGCCACACAGGCAGTATCTTTTGGATGTGATTTTAAGTTCGCATGTATTGGACCAGGTACTGATGCCAGTCATCATTACGAGCGTACACATGTAGAAGCGCTGGAGAATACCAGTAGATTACTAGAAGTATATCTTTTAAATAATCACATAGAATAGGGTGTTGAAAAAGTAAGAGAAAGACTAGATGAGGTGAAGAGATGGAACCAGATTATAACAATGATTGTTGTATGACCAAAGGAGAGAAGTGGTTTCGCTATCGTGCGGCGGCCATCATTATAGAAGATGACTGTGTGTTATTAGCAGGTAATGAAACAGCAGATTACTTGTATTCGGTAGGCGGTGGCGTACATATGGGAGAGACTGCTGAAGAAGCAGTCGTGAGAGAAGTATACGAAGAAACAGGCGTAGCATATGAAGTTGAAAGACTTGCTTTTATCCATGAAAATTTCTTTGAAGGTGATGGAAGGATTAGTGGTTTGAAGTGTCATGAAATTGCTTTTTATTTTTTGATGAAGCCTACAGGGAGTAAGGTATTGAATAGTAATAGTTACTGCATGGAGGGGAAAGAATTTATGCATTGGATACCTATAAGTGAACTGAAAAATCATAAGGCGTATCCTACATTTTTTAGAGAAAAGTTAGTGGATATGCCAGAGCAAGTAGAGCATATTATTACAAGAGAGAGTTAAAAGTATGAGTGAAAGGAGTGGATGAGATGGAGATTGGACAAGTAATCCAGCGGCCTGAGTATGCTTTTTTGAAGGCTAATGAACACTTGGGGGATAACATTGTGTTTCTTGCCTTGGGTGGTAGTTATGCTTATGGGACTAATGTAGCCACAAGTGATATTGATATAAGAGGATGTACACTGCCAAGAAAGCAAGAACTAATCGGGCTATCAAACTTTGAGCAGTTTGAAGATAGAAAGACGGATACCACGATTTATAGCTTTAACAAATTGATACAACTTATGTGTAGCTGCAATCCAAACACCATTGAAATGCTAGGGTGCAAAGAGGCGCACTATGCCTTGGTGTCACCGATAGGAAGTGAACTTCTAGCAAATAAAAAGATGTTTTTATCCCAAAGGGCAAAGCAGTCTTTTGAAGGCTATGCAACGGCACAGCTTCGAAGATTACAAAATGCAGTGGCAAGAGATGCTCTTTCCCAGTCAGATAAAGAGATACACATTATGAACGCCATTAAGTCAGCAATAGGAAGTTTTAACGAGAGATACAGTTATCTAGGGCGTGAGCAGATAGAGGTCTATATTGATAAGTCTCAAAAAGCAGATAGAGATACAGAAGTCTATCTCAATATGGCATTAAGAGGCTATCCGCTAAGAGATAGCAAGGGCATGCTTTCAGAGATGAGTGAGATTGTAAGGCTCTATGATAAGCTGAATCATCGCAACAATAAAAAAGATGCCTTACATCTTAATAAACATGCGATGCATCTTATAAGGCTATATTTAATGGCAATTGATATATTTGAAAAAGAAGAAATTATAACCTATCGTGAAAAAGAAATACCACTTCTTATGAGTATTCGAGAAGGAAAGTTTATGCATGAAGATGGAACTTATGATACAAGCTTTTTTGATATGATAGGGGACTTTGAGAAGAGACTGGACTATGCCACAAAGCATACATCACTCCCTGAGCATCCAGATATGAAGCAGGTGGAAGCTTTTGTTATTGCAGTTCATGAAAAGGTAGTAAAAGGGGAGCATGCATAGAATTTTGAAATAAGACATGGGAAAGGGGAAGAGATGAACGTGGAGAACAGGGGGAAGAAATATAGACAATTTATTTTGCTAGGAATAAAGTACGATACGCCACTGCCTTTTTATGGCGAAGACCTAAGAGTCCAAGGATTGCCAGAAAAAATAAAAGCAGTAGACCGAGCTATGTACAACAAATATGCAGGCGCAAGCAGTAGTTTAGGGGTTATAAAACTTATCAATGAGAAAGCAGAAAAGGTTATGGAAAGAGGAGACTTAGGTGGAATGCCTATACTCCTTGTAACCGCAGAGCGAGATAAAAAGTGGCAAGACGTGCAAAGTCAATTAGCGAACTGGTCCGACAACAGCCAATACATGCCTATAGAGGGGGCTGCACACTACATACATTGGTCAAATAAAGAAGAGGTAGTGGAAGGGATAAACCTATTCTTATAAAAAATAAAAGAATAAGAATGCTAAAAAATGGGAATGCTT
>JBOFIT010000002.1:0-4399 GCA_051650305.1 Cellulosilyticaceae bacterium | reverse complement strand
GCTTTTTTTGCTGCTGCCATGAGAACTTAACCTCCTTTATTTACTATTTCTTTTTATTTGCTACTGTTTTCTTAGGACCTTTGCGTGTACGCGCATTAGTTTTTGTTTTTTGTCCTCTTACAGGAAGGCCACGTCTATGGCGGATTCCTCTATAGCATCCGATTTCCATTAAACGCTTGATGTTGAGTGCGATTTCACGACGAAGATCACCTTCAACCATTTGTGTTTTCTCAATGACTTCACGAATTTTATTCGCTTCATCATCAGTTAAATCTTTAACACGTGTGTCAAAATCAATACCTGCTTCAGTAAGGATTCTACGTGAACTTGGACGACCAATACCATAGATATAAGTAAGACCAATCTCAACACGCTTATTTTTTGGTAAGTCTACACCTGCAATACGTGCCATTTACTTCTGCACCTCCTAGTGATTAATATATATATACACAGCATCTGAATAATGCCGCAGCCGCTTTAAACTTCACAAAATCATATTATATATCATTTTGTGCGATAAATCAATTGGTAATTGATTTATATTAGCCTTGTTTCTGTTTGTGTTTTGGATTCTCACAGATAACGCAAACACGACCTTTTCTCTTGATAACTTTACATTTTTCGCATATCTTCTTTACAGATGGGCGTACTTTCATTTTCTGTTCTCCTTTCTTGTTCCCATTTATTTAGAACGCCAAATAATGCGTCCTTTGGTTAAATCATATGGAGAAAGCTCGATAGTTACTTTATCACCCGGTAATACACGGATAAAATTCATACGAAGTTTACCTGAAATATGAGCAAGAATTTTGTGTCCGCCTTCAATTTCTACTAAAAACATCGCATTTGGTAACTTTTCTACTACTGTTCCCTCTACTTCGATAACATCACCTTTTGCCAAGTTACAAACCTCCTCATTAAATAGAAGTTTTTCCTAAATATTCATTTAGGGCATTTCTAATATCAGAATTAGTAATTTTGCCATCTTCTATGATTTTTTGTTTGATCCACTCTATGGCATCATTTGTTGGTTGAATATGCTTATACTTTTTACGTTTCGGTGATTCTACTTTACGTAGCATCCCATCCACAAGCTCTGCATATTCTTCTTCTATGCTTATGACTACAAATGGTCTTCCCTTATCTCTTCCACTTTTCGAAAATACAATCTGACCAACGTTAAGTGTGCCTAACATTTTTCCACCTCATATGCTTCCGGTCTAAGAGTTAGAATAAGAGGCTCACCATCTGTAATGACAATGGTATTTTCATAATGTGCTGATGGAAGTCCATCTCTAGTTACAAAAGTCCAGTCATCATCCAAGCATTTCACTTGCCATGTTCCCATGTTTATCATAGGCTCTATCGCTAGTGCCATACCCTTTTGAAGCTTTATGCCACGTCCAGGCTCTTTGTAATTAGGTACTTGTGGTTCTTCGTGAAGATCTTTACCGATACCGTGGCCAACTAAGTCTTTCACAACGCCATATCCATGGCCTTCTGCACAGTCTTGAATTGCCTTAGATATCTGTCCTAGATGATTGCCTGCTTTTGCATACTTTAATCCTTCAAAGAAACTTTGCTTTGTAACTTCAATTAGCTTCAAAACATCAGGTGACACATCTCCGACAGGATAAGTTCTTGCTGCATCTGAATGATACCCTTTATAGTATACCCCAAGGTCAACACTCACTATGTCACCTTCTTGTATCTTTCTAGCACCTGGTATGCCATGCACAACTTCATCATTAATAGAGATACACGCTGATCCAGGATAGCCATGATACCCTTTAAATGAAGCTATTGCATTTTTACTCTTAATAAACTTTTCAGCAATACTGTCCAGTTGCTTGGTTGTAACGCCTGGTTTAATATGAGCCGCCACAGCCTCGTGCGCTGCTATAAGAATATCAGCAGATTCTTGCATTAACTTTATTTCCGCATCGGATTTAATGGGAATTGGCATTTTAGTTCACTCCTAATGCTTTCTTTACCCTTGCACGCACTTCATCCACTGTCCCTACACCTTCAATAGTAATAACTTTACCTTGCTCAGTATAGTGATTAATAAGTGGTTTTGTTTGTGCATGATAAACTTCTAATCTTTTCTTAACAGTCTCTTCTTTGTCATCTTCTCTTTGAACAAGATGAGTAGAGCACTCATTACAAATACCTGGTACTGTTTCTACCTTATTTATCTTGTGATAAGAAGCGCCGCAGCTAGGACAAACCATTCTACCAGCCATACGTTCAATGATCGCACTGTCTGGTACATCTACGTTAAGAACATAGTCAATTGGCATGTCTAGCTCTACCAGCATCTTATCTAATGCTTCTGCTTGTGGAATTGTTCTTGGAAATCCATCTAAGATCATTCCTGGTTTACAATCGTCTTTTACAATACGATCTTTTACAAGTTCTATAACTAGCTCATCTGGTACCAATTTTCCCTCGTCCATGTAACGCTTAGCTTGTTGACCTAGCTCTGTATTATTAGAGATATGCTCTCTAAAAATATTACCTGTTGAGATCGTTGGTATATTGTATAGTTTCATAAGCATTTCTGCTTGTGTGCCTTTACCTGCACCAGGTGCACCTAATAATATTAATCTCATTGCGGCTCCCCCATTCAATTCTTATAAAAATCCTTTATAGTGACGCATTAACATTTGAGATTCAAGTTGTTTAACTGTCTCAAGTGCTACACCAACTACGATTAGGAGAGATGTTCCCCCAAAAGCAACTTGCATATTGAAGATCCATGAGAAGGCAATTGGTGCCATAGCAAGAACTGCTAAGAACCCTGCTCCCATAAATGTGATATGATTAGCTACTTTTGTTAAATAATCTGATGTTGGCTTTCCTGGTCTAATACCTGGAATAAATCCGCCACTCTTTTTCATGTTTGTTGCTATTTCCATCGGATTGAATGCGATGGTTGAATAGAAAAATGCAAACAAGAAGATAAGCACAACGTAGATAATCGCTCCTACTGGCTTGTTAAAGTCTAGTAAGCGAAGCATGCCACCCCAGAAATCACTTACATTATCTCTCATGAAGAGTTGTGTAATGATTGTTGGGAATTGCATAAGCGATACTGCAAAGATAACTGGAAGTACACCAGCTAAGTTTACTTTGATTGGTATATGTTGTGATTGACCACCATATACTTTTCTTCCTGCTGTTCTTTTTGCATATTGTACTGCAATCTTTCTTTCGCCTTGTGCCATTAATACTGCGAATCCGATAAGGATTACGAAGAATAGCACAAGAATAGCAACTTTTAGATAGTTGTCGTATGCTAGTAGGCTCGTAACTGCTTGAGGTAGACCTGATACGATGTTGATAAAGATAATAAGTGAAATACCATTACCTATTCCTTTTGCTGTGATCTGCTCACCAATCCACATTACTAGCATTGAACCAGCAACTAGTGAAAGCACTGCAATAGCAAATACTACTGCATTTTTCTCATAGAATATACCTGAGTTATAGAACATTAATGTCGTTGCAGATGCCTGCATTGTAGCGATAGCTAATGTTAAATAACGAGTATATTTATTGATTTTCTTTTTGCCTTCTTCGCCTTCTTTTGAAAGCTCTTCAAGTCTAGTGATAGCGATTGTAAGAAGTTGAACAATGATTGATGCTGTAATGTAAGGGCTTACACCAAAAGCAAAAATAGCCATTTGACTAAAAGCCCCTCCAGTTACTAAGTTCATAAGGCCTTGAATGCCTTCTGATGCACCAGACATTATTGATTGTCTTGCAACAGGATCAATTCCTGGAATTGTAATAAATGAACCGATACGAATAATCGCGAACATCCATAGGGTAAAAATTATCTTGCTTCGTAATTCCGGTACTCTCCATGCATTTTTAAGAGTTTTAAACACCTACATCACCTCTGCTTTTCCACCCACAGCTTCAATTTTTTCTACAGCTCCTGCACTGAATGCATTTGCTTGTACAGTTAATTTCTTTGTAAGCTCACCTTTAGCAAGGATCTTAACACCATCTCTTGTGTTTTTGATGATACCTGCTTCGATTAAAGAATCTACTGTTACTACAGCGCCATCTTCAAAACGGTTTAACATATCAACATTGATACCTACGATATCTTTGCTATTACGGCATGTGAATCCACGCTTTGGTAATCTTCTGTAAAGAGGCATTTGACCCCCTTCAAAACCTGGTCTTACACCACCACCGCTTCTAGCTTTTTGGCCTTTGTGTCCTTTACCAGCTGTTTTACCGTTACCAGAACCATGACCTCTACCTGTACGGAAAGAATCTTTTTTTGAACCTTCTACTGGTCTTAAAGTGCTTAAATTCATTTGTTGGCACCTCCTTCTTGTCTAGATTTTAATTATTCGTTGATTTCTTCAACTTTAACTAA
>JBOFIT010000001.1:0-8787 GCA_051650305.1 Cellulosilyticaceae bacterium | reverse complement strand
TTGCTCCCCACTATACAAACGTGTAAATTCCTCTGCTAGAATTTCGATGGTGCGTCCATCTGAGATAATATGATGCATATCTAATGCAAGTATAAAGTGCTCACTTGCTAGTGCGATCACGTTCACACGTAAAAGTGGTGCATCCGTAAGATTAAACGGCTGGATAAACTGCTTTAATACTTGGGTGACTTCGTCCTGTGTACACTTGATTTGACTTATAGGTAAGTCTACTTCACTTATAGGATGGATCTTTTGCATCAGGACGTCATCTACCCTATGGAAAGATGTCCGTAACGCTTCATGGCGATTTATCATATACCTGAAGGCTTCTTTTACCCGCCCGAAATCTAAAGCCCCTTGAACTTCAAAAGCTACTGGCATATTGTATGCTGTACTCTCTGGTTCAAGTGTCTGGACGATATACATCCTTTCTTGGTCTGTTGATGCCTGATACAGCTCTTTTTCTTCTACACCTTGTTCTTCGCTTACCACTACTTGCTCTTGCTTTTCTAACCAATCAGCCATCTGCTGAACAGATGGATAATCAAAGATGGTTCGTATAGGTACCTGTACGTTAAAGGTGTCTTTCATCTGATGTGCAAGACGTGTCGCTTTAATGGAGTGACCACCTAATTCAAAGAAGTCATCTTCTCTACCGATAGGTTTCGTCTCTAGCACTTCTTCCCATAGGGCGGCTAATTGTTTTTCAGTTGTTGTTTGTGGTTCCACGTAATTTTTTTCTATTTGTACGCCTTCTCCCAGAGCTACTAAAGCTTTTCGGTCTATTTTCCCATTAGAGGTGACTGGTAATGTCTCAAGTAGTACAAAGTGGGATGGAATCATATAAGATGGTAGCTTAGCTTTTAATTGTTGGCGTAATGTTTTCAGTTCTACGGCCTCACTAAGTACCACATATGCACATAGATACTTCACATCCGCTGCATCCACTTGATCCAATACAACGGCATGTTTAACGCCTTGTACCTCGCTTAGTTTCGCTTCTACTTCTCCCAGTTCAATACGGTAGCCTCTGATTTTAACTTGATGATCCTGACGCCCCATAAACTGAACGTTACCATCTTCTAAGAATTTACCCATATCTCCTGTACGATACAAACGTTGGCCACTGGCAAATGGATTGGTAATGAACTTTTCACTGCTGAGCTCAGGCTTTCCTAGATATCCTAATGCTAAGCCTTCCCCTGAAATGCAGATTTCTCCCTGTACACCTTGTGGTACTGGTTGTAAGCTTTTATCCAATATATAAAGGTTGGTATTCGCCAATGCTTTACCGATAGGAACGATACGTTCTCTTTGGCCTGATGGTTTATACACATAAAAGCTTGCACATATGGTAGCTTCTGTAGGACCATAGCCGTTGACAATGCACATCTTAGGGTTCAGTGCCAAATACCCATCTAATACATGATCTTTGATAGGTTCCACACCTACTAGCATTTTATTAAGCTGCACTTTTTTCTCTTGACTCCCTAAAAGCTCGCACATGGTTTCAAGATATGCTGGTGGTAAGTAGGTATAGGTGATGCCTTCCTCTGTCATATACTGGGCGATGCTTTGTAAATCTAAGAAGTCACCGGTCTGATAAAAATGAAGTGCTGCCCCAAAGCATAATGCTGTAAAGATTTCACTTACACTCACATCAAAACATAAATTGGTAAGGGCTAAGAACTTATCATCTTTCCCTACATTTTCTTCATATTGGTCTTTCAGGCTATAAATAAAGTTCACCACGCTTCTATGGGATACCACGACCCCCTTCGGTGTACCTGTCGACCCGGATGTATAAATCACATAAGCGGGGTCCGTACTTGCCACGTCTTCATATGTACATACGTCTTCTAATGTTACTTGCAATGCTTCTTGTAGGCATGCTGGGGTGAGAAGTACCTTTGCCCCACTATCTTTTAACATATAGTCAACGCGTTCTTGAGGATAAGTCGTATCAATAGGCAGATACACTGCACCTATTTTTAAAATCCCTAGTATACTTACGATGCATCCACTACTTCTTTCCTGGGCGATTCCTACAATGTCCCCTTTCGCAACACCTTGCATCTGTAAATACTTAGCTACTTGGTTCGCACAAGTGTCTAACGCTTCATAGGTCAGGCGTTCACTTCCACTTATAACTGCAAGTGCCGTTGGTTGCTTTTTCACTTGCTCATCAATTAGCTGTACGAGATTTTTATGAAGTGGATAAGCTTTCTCATGAAGCCATCCCTCCCCATGTACTTGCGCTAAGGCTTCAGGACTTACCATGCTGATAGACCCTAGTGTCTGGGAAGCATCCGCTATACAAGCGTTTAACAGATTGATAAAGTGGTCACCCATGGCTTTAATGGTAGCTTCTTTAAAGCGACCTGTTCGGTATTCCACTTCTACCTCTAGCCCTTGCTTTTTAGGGATTGCATTAAACATCAGTTCAAAGCGAGACGTCTCTTGTTGGATAGGATAAGGCGTAAATGACATCCCTTGAAGCTCGATTCCACTACCCCCTAAGTTTTGTAAAGCAAACATGGTATTGAATAGTGGATTTTCATCATACCGTGTATGGGCGTCTACACACGCCACCACATCTTCGAACTGGAAAGCTTCATGCTTATAGGCTTCTAGCATTGTTTGCTTCACTTCGCTTAAAAACGCACTGACACATTTGTCTGGCGTCACAAGACTTCTAATGGCTAACGTATTGACGAACATGCCTACCACACCATCGAATTTCCCTTGATTGCGTCCTGCAATAGGTGTCCCTACTACGATATCTTCTTGCTGGCAATACTTCGAAAGCATCACCTTATAGACTGCTAGGAGTACCATATACAAAGTCGTTCCTTGCTCACTTGCAAAAGCATTAACTTTTGCCATCATTGCTTCAGGAATCGTGAAACGATAGATTGCTCCTTTTTTACTTTGGTTTGTGATTTCTTGGAAATCATTTGGTAGCTCTAATTTTTGTAAGTCTCCCCCTAATTTGCGTTGCCAATAGTCTTGATGTCCCTTATAGGCCTCTTCTTGCTTGAAAGCTTCTTGGTCACTTGTATAATCGTGGTATTGTACACCCAGCTTGCCAAGCTTATCGCCTGCATACAGTCTGATAAATTCACTACTTATTAGGTGTACAGAGTACCCATCACAAATCAAGTGACTTGCATCAAATACCAAGATCCATTTGTCTTCTTGAAGTTGGAGTAACTTCACACGCATAAGCGGATAAGTGGTTAAATCAAAGCCTTTCACGAAGGACCTAATCTTTTCATCCACCTCTGTTGGAGCACATACCTCATGCTCAACTTCAAAGGTAGCTGTTGGATGGATGATCTGCATGATTTCCCCATCTTGTATCTCAAATGATGTTCTTAAGCTTTCATGACGTTTGGTAAGCGCATTGAAAACTTCCGTAATCTTTGCGACCTCCATTGCCCCCTGTATTTCTATGGCATTTGTGATGTTGTAAGTCACACTAAGTGCCTCATCTTGGCAAGTCACAAATAAGCGCTTTTGTGCGGATGAAGCTGGGTAGCATCGTATTTCCACTTGTTCATCTGATGCCTCTTCTTGTGGCACTTCCGTCTCCTTCGCCATCAGCTTGCTACAGTCTGCATTTTCCAGTAGGTATGCACTATACTCTGCAATACCAATGCACTCTAGTAAATCTGCCATATGGGCTTGAATCCCTAGACGATCTTGGATGATTTTTGCAATCTTCATGGCGATGATGGAGTCCCCTCCTAAATCAAAGAAGTCATCTTCAATGTTTATTTCCTCAAAGCCCAGAACCTCTCCATAAATCTGTGTCAAATGGCGTTCAAGTAGTGTATAATCCTCATCTTCTTTACCTAAAGGCTTTACGGTAAATCCTTGAGACTGCTGTGCTTCTTTCACCTGTGTACGAGCAGATGCTTCTTCAGCTTGGTCTTCACCTTTTCGTATCTCTGGTAGCTCCACCCAGCAGCGTTTCTTCTCGAATGGATAGCAAGGAATCCTTGTCTTTCTTACATCTTCACCTGTATCTGGTTGCCACTCTAGTGCCTGTCCCGATACATAGTGCGCTGCCCTAAGGCTACTTGTCATTTCCGCCACTACTTCAGACTTCATATCCATAGTGCCTTGCCCCACTTCACCGTAGAAAATGCCATTTACTTCATCTGTGACATAAGGTACTGTAAGACTTCTCAGTTTTTCTTGAAGCATTGCTACATCCGTAGCCACAATCCCTAGTCGATACTTGTGATGCTCTCTACCAAAGCTTGCAGTGTAGGCAATGTCACGTAGGACACACCCTTCATCGAAAGCAAAGTTCTGATACGCCTCCACTAAGTGTTGGAGTGCTTCTTTTGATTTGGCGGACAATGGTACCATAGATGCTTTACCAGACTCTTGACGAGGTGCCACATAAGGTGCCTCCTCCATAACGATATGGCAATTGGTACCACTTAAGCCGAATGCACTGACACCACATCTTCGTGGCATGTCTTGAGGCTCCCACTTAGTGAGCTTGGTCTCTACATACACAGGTGCATTGTCGAAGTCAATCTGTGTATTGGGTGTCTTAAAGTGTAAGTGAGGCGGAATCATAGCTGCCCTTAAAGCCAACGTAGCTTTCGCCATACCTGCCATACCCGCTGCATTATCTAAATGTCCCATATTGGTCTTTACCGAACCAATGGCACAGAAATGCTTGTCTTCTGTATACTTTCTAAAAGCCCTCGTTAGGGCATCAATTTCTATAGGATCTCCTAATCGGGTTCCTGTACCATGGGCCTCTATGTAAGAAATGGTACGTGGATCAATGTTTGCATGCTCCCAAGCTTTAAGAATCACTTCTTCTTGTGCTTTTACATTAGGTGCCGTAATACCCACTGAGCTTCCGTCTTGATTCATGGCACTTCCTTTGATGACACCATAAATATAGTCTTTATCTTTTATAGCATCGGATAAACCTTTCAGCATAAGTATACATACACCCTCACCATTTCCAGTACCATCTGAAGATTCATCAAAAGTACGTGTGATACCATCTGAAGACTCGATGCCTAGTTTTTGATCATGCTTGACTGGTAATAAATTTAAGCGCACACTGCCTGCTAACGCCATATGGCAATCGCCACTTCGAATGGCTTGGCACGCTAGATGCACTGCAACTAAAGAAGATGAACATGCCGTATCCACTGAAAGACTTGGCCCTTTAAAGTCAAGTAAGTAGGCAATGCGACTTGCAATAATTGACGTCAAATTTCCTGGTACTGCCATAGCCAAGCTCTCTTCTTTTGCATCCTTCACGATGTCTCGGTATGCATAAAGTGCATCTGCATTATAGCCTAGGTATACCCCCGTATGACTTCCCCTTATACGCTCACCGGCATAGCCTGCATCTTCGATAGCATGATAGGCTGTCTGCAAAAAGAGCCTTTGACTTGGGTCCATCAAGTTCGCCTCACTAGGTGATAGCTTAAAGAAACTATAGTCAAACGTATCAATATCCTCTAGATAACTACCGATTCCATAGCCCTTGCCAAACAATTTAGGTACGAAATTTGATACATACTTGTCTGCATCTTCACGTCGTTGCTCTGGAAAGGCCTGTACACATGTTAACCCTTCCTTTAGGTTCTCCCAAAAGGCATCTATATCTTCTGCCTTCGGAAACTGCCCTGCTATACCAATGATAGCTATTTCATTGGCTTGAATCTCCTTTTTTTGGATAAGCTTGTCCATAGAGATCTGCTCTAGAGACGCTAAATTAATCTTTACCATTTTACCCCCACTCTCTTGTATCATATTTCACATAAACTATATCTTGATTTTTTCTGGCACTGCACACGGCTAACTTATAGTTTTTATCCAGTGGCACTGTCTGAAAATAAACTGCTTCACTATACTTCTCTGATTTCACCTGCCATTTGCCATATACCTCTCGCATTTCAAAGTCTCTTAGATCTATGGATAGACCTTTCCCCTGCTGCTTGATGTAACTTTCCTTTAGTGTCCATATCTCATAAAAAGCCTCTATCTGCTGATTGGGCTGCTTACTAAAGATATATGCCTTTTCGTTTTCAGCAAAAAAACGCTCTGCTAATGCTAGATCTAGAGGCGCCACATACTCCACATCCACCCCTATTTCTTCACAATCTACGGCACACACGATCCATTCTTTAGCATGGGACACATTAAAATAAAATGAATCGCTAGCTTTTACATACGGCTTCCCATATGCATTCCTTACGATTTCTGTTTTACTCAAGCCTTGCCCTAAGTTCTCACTTACCACACGGTCTACAAGTAACCTTGAGTATAGCTTTCTTACACGGTCTTCATGCTTTTTGAACTTCAGTACTTGGTCATGTACATCTTCCGGTATGTGTGCAAGTTTTTCTTCCAATCCTTCTCCAAATGCCTCGCCAATATTTAGCACATAAAGCTTCACTTCTCCCCTCCTCATATGCTTACATGATGATGTTTATTTCATTTACGGCTATTTGTCGCTTTCATCCATACATATATTGTCACAGGTTGTAATTATTTGTAAATTTAAGAATATTTTAATATAATATTATATTTTTTATTATGACGTTTTTTGGAAATTAAGCATGATGTTTCCTTTCACTTGTGTTTTCTCAAAAAAAATCATAAACTTTAGTTTAATAACTAAGGTACAGTATAGTTAACACATTACGAGGAGGATTTAACAATGAAAAAAATGAGTAAAGTTGTATGTTTATTATTAGTAGGGGTTCTTTGTATGACAGCTGTTCCTACATTTGCAGCGAAGCCATGTGAAGGTGAAGCTATCCAAACTTTTGGTATCTCACCACCTGTAGATGTAGTAGTGACTCACTAATATTCAACTTAAAAAGCGTGATTGTTGAAGGGGCTACCTTCAATAATCACGCTTTTTTTCTTATTTATACCATTCATTACACTGCTTTCCTAGATAATTAAGCAGTGTTCGATGCTGTACTTCTTCTTTGAATAAGTCTGTAATATAAAATGCTTGTTTATAGATTTCTAGTGAATCTTCTTCACATTCTATTCCATTCTTTTTCATACGTTCAATAGTATATGCTTTTTCTGTAAGAAATCTACCAATACCATTTCCTCTTCCGCATCTCAGTGTCAATTGTATTCCTTCATTATTTAATTCTATTGCCTTGTCAAATTCATCTATTTCTTCTAAATAACTTGCTAAATTATTCATAACTAACAAAACACCTTTTGATTTATACCGAATGTCTACATATCCTTTTCTAAAACTTTGTAATAGTTCTTGCATCAACTTTATTGTCTTCTCTTTATGATTTATTTTAGTATAGATATTTGCTATATTACACAAAATTTCAACCTCTTGGTTCGTCAACATACTTGTCTCTAAATCTATTTCTCTATAATTTATTACAGTTAATTTTAATGCTTTTTCTAGCTGTTCTAGTGCTTCTAGTGCCTCTATCTTTTCTTGTCTAAATTTAATCATCGTACGCTGATAGATAAAGAATTGTTCATTTTCTTCTACATTTGGGAAATAATACCTCTCAATTTCTTTTAAACAATTTTCCGCTTCTTCCCATTTAAAATAATGTCTAAACCAATCTAGTTCTCTCTTTTTCTCTAATACGATATACTGTGAAGCCATAATACATGAGCTTATAAGTTCTCTTTTCACACCTATCCTTTTCGTCAAGTCTTTAAAATTGATTGAATGTGGACTTCTCTTCCTTGTTTCTATCCTTGATAATGTCTCTTGCGTACATATATCTTCACAAACATCTTCTTGTGTCATATTTCTAGATATACGATTGTTTTTAATAATTTCCCAATCTAAATGAAAAGCTCTAGACACTGCTGAAACCAATATCCATTCCTCTACTTCTTCTCCATATTGATGTGTTATAGCTACTAAGGCATCCTTTTGCAATTCTAACTTTCGTATACTCTCTTCGTTTTCTTTCTTATCTTTCAAGATGTCTATTCTTAGTTTAAGAATTCCTATCAAATTAGTTGATATCCTATTATTAGTCAATATCTCCATTGCTCGCTTACATACACTATCTAATGTGATGTACTCTTGCCTTTTTGTAATTTTTGTAAGCAATAATACCATAAAAGGATAAATTTTACCTTTTTCTGGTTCATCACTATAATGACCATCTACATACTCGATAAGATGGTATAGTTGCTCTCTTATTGCTTCCTGTTCTTCCCCTTGCTTTATCTTAATTTCAATCTGCATCAAGATAAGCTGCAACTCTTGTATACTAATCGTATAGGAAGAGATAATCTCTCCCGCACTCATAGGAATCGTCAGTGCAATGGCTTGGCTAATCCACTCCATGGCCGTTGCGACATCGCCCTCTTGTTTAATACTTATCAGTGCTCTTAATTTATAAATATACTGCCTATGTACAGCTTTTTTTGCTCCCTTTTGTTTCTCGTAGAAGCTCAGTCTTTCTTTTGCAAACTCATATTCCTTCTCTCTTATGGCTTGGTGGATTTTCTCTCTCAGTTCATACAGCAAGTAATGCTCATCCTTCAGCACATATTCAAAATAATCCGCCGACTTACCCAATCTTTGTAAGACATACTCCAATAAGAAAGGGTCTGGTACCTTTTCCCCTCTCTCAATCCGAGAATACTCCGCATCAGAGCATAGTCCATAACAAATCTGCTGCTGTGATAGATTGGCTTCTTTTCTTAAGTCATAAATAATATTTCCTATATGGTACATAAAATCTGTATTGTAATTCACTATAGTCATCCCCTATTCTTACACAT